>RDDY01000278.1 GCA_003852805.1 Chryseobacterium sp. | reverse complement strand
GCCGATAAAGGCAGCTACGACTGGGGCATAACCACCAAGCAGAGCTATATGCCGCTGGACAACTCGGCTTTCTTTAGAGATGACAGCAATCTGGTGGACTGGCTGCGTCAATTTGTGCAGACCGAAGAAGAAAGACATGAAGAGTATGTACGCGGCTTCCTGGGCAAAATGCTGTTCTCCGGAGACGAGGCGCTGAAATCTTGCACCGTGCTTTCGGGGGGCGAAAAAATGCGCTGCATGTTTAGCCGAATGATGCTGCAAAAGGCGAATGTATTGATGCTTGACGAACCTACCAACCACTTGGACCTGGAAAGTATCACCACACTGAACAACTCACTCATCAACTTCAAAGGCACCGTTTTGCTTTCGTCCCATGACCACGAGATGCTTCAGACCGTTTGTAACCGCATCGTGGAACTGACACCGAAAGGCATCATCGACCGTTACATGACTTATGATGAATATCTGGCCGACAAGAAAGTGAAAGAACTGCAAGAGCAGTATTATTCATAACCTTCTTTTTTACAGTAAAAGCGCATCCTTCCCGATGCGCTTTTCTTATAATCGACGCTGTTTTCAACAGTTTATACCGCTGCCCACGTTGGGCTTATCCGGTATATATTTTCTATTTTTGTTAACGATGAATCGTAAGTGGATATATAAAGCCGAGCCGGATGAAGAAACCGTAGACCGCATCAATTCCTCGCTGGGTTTTGGCGTGTTGGAATCCAAAATTCTGGTTCTGCGAGGCATCGATAATTACGAAAAAGCGCGGCGGTTCTTCAAACCAAGATTGGATGATATCCATGATCCGTTTTTGATGGCCGATATGGATAAAGCGGTCAACAGAATAGCCACAGCCATTGAAAACGGCGAAAAAATATTGGTTTACGGTGATTACGATGTCGACGGCACGACCTCTGTGGCGCTGATGTATCTCTACCTTTCCAAAATCTGCGACAAAAAATATCTGGATATCTATGTGCCCGACCGCAACAAAGAAGGCTACGGTGTCTCGGTGGAAGGCATTGACTATGCCCGGCAAAACGGCTTCTCTCTGATCATTGCATTGGACTGCGGCATCAAGGCGCTGGACAAAGTTGTGTATGCCAAGAGTCTTGGCATAGACTTCGTCATCTGTGACCACCACTTGCCCGGCGAGCAAATCCCCGAAGCGGTTGCCGTATTGGATCCCAAGCGCGCAGATTGTTCTTACCCGTACAAACATCTCAGCGGCTGCGGCGTGGGCTACAAACTCTGTCAAGCGCTGAACACCGTTTACAAATTGCCCGTAGAGGAACTGCATGATCTTACCGATCTGTTGGCAATAAGCATAGCGGCGGATATCGTACCCATTACCGGTGAAAACCGTGTTTTGACGAAAATAGGCTTACGCAAATTGCGGAAGACCAAAAAAGTCGGACTGAGGTTGTTGATCCCCGACGGTCGTTTGGAGAATTTCAACATTTCCAACATCGTCTTTGACGTTGCCCCGAAGATCAATGCAGCGGGCAGGATTTCACACGGCAGAACCTCGGTGGAACTGATGATCTCCGAGGACGAGAAACACGCAAATGAAATCGTCAACAACATCCGAAATCTGAACGATGAGCGCCGGGAACTGGACAGCAACATGACTACTGAAGCGCTGACGCAGGTAATCCAAACCCGACAAGAATCTACCCACACAACCATTGTTTACCATCCGGGTTGGAACAAAGGCGTGATCGGGATCGTAGCGTCGCGCCTGATTGAATCCTACTATAAACCTACTCTGGTCTTTACCGACGGCAACAACGGAGAACTGGTGGCGTCTGCCAGAAGCGTGGCCGACTTTGACGTGCACAGCGCGTTGGACCGCTGCTCGCACCTTTTTTTAAAGTTTGGCGGACATCCGGCCGCTGCGGGCCTATCGATGGAAAAGCAGCATTTTGAAACTTTCAAAATCATTTTTGAAGAAACCGTCCGCAGCCGCATCAGAGAACACCAAAAGACGCCGAGTATCGAGATCGACGCCGTGGTAGAAATGGATGATCTCAATCAGTCGTTCTTTACCTTCCATCGACAGTTGGCTCCTTTCGGCCCCAACAATATGAAGCCTGTACTGGTGATGAAGAATGTACGGTTGAAAGCCGAACCGAGACAGATAGGCCGCGGCGGCAAGCACCTGAAAATGTATCTGTGCGCAGATAACTCGCGCAGAACCATAGAAGCGGTAGCCTTTAAAATGGCGGACTTTGCAGATGACTTCAGACGCGGCAGTTTTGACGTCGCCTTTACCATAGAAGAAAACCATTGGAAAGGAAACGTCAGTTATTATCTGAATATCCGCGACGTCATCTTCCACGCCATCGGCGAAAAGAGTGAGTTGCAAGCCGGTGCCGTACAATATTAAAAATCCGTCGGTGAAGAAAACAGGTTTATTTTTCGGGTCGTTCAATCCCATACACATCGGTCACCTTATCTTGGCCAACTACATTTTGGAACTGTCCGATATGGAGGAGCTTTGGTTTGTCGTCAGTCCGCAAAATCCGCTGAAAGAAAAAAAGTCTCTGCTGAAAGACTACAACCGATTGGAAATGGTGAATCTGGCCATCGGCAATTACCCCAGAATGCGCGCCAGCGATGTGGAGTTCTCGTTGCCGAGACCGTCCTATACCGTCGATACGCTTGCTTATCTGAAGGAGAAACACCCGCAACACAGTTTCAGTCTGATCATGGGCGAGGACAATCTGGCGAGTCTGCGCAAATGGAAGAACTATGAGCAGTTGATCGCGCGACATCAGATCATTGTTTATCCTCGTATCTTTACCGATGTAGACAAGGCGATTCCTTATTTGCAACACAAGAACATTCAGCAGGTAAAGGCGCCCGTCATAGAACTGTCTGCCACGGAGATCAGACAGATGATTCGCAACGGACAAAACGTGCGCCCGATGCTGCCGCCCGAAGTGTTCGACTATTTGGACAGCAGTAATTTTTACAAATAAAATGATAACAAAGTTTTTTGATAAATATCCGGAGGAAAAACTCATCCAATGGTTTAAGCAGGTAGCTGTGGCAGAAGCCATCACGTGCTTCTTTCTCTACTTTTTGGCCATACCGTTCAAGCGATACTTCCCCGAGGAGCTGTGGAGCACTATTTTTATTATCATCGTCGGCAATATACACGGACTGTTCTTCGTGCTGTATCTAGTTATGTGTCTGCCGGCGCGCAAGATTTACAATTGGGATGATGAAGATTTCGTCTTCGCACTACTCGCCTCGCTCTTTCCTTTCGCCACCGTTTGGATAGAGAAATCGCTGGCGAAAAAGGACAGGAAAGAAGATTAAACAATCATTTCAAGTCTATTTAAAGTATAAAATCCGCATCGTAGCGGATTTTTTTATTGCTGATAATCTGCATCTTAACATCAAAATAAAAATTATTTCAGTTTTGATGTAACGATTTACAACATTCGGTTGTCTTATAGATAAACTACTTTGTTATACAAGGTTCTAACTTTAAAAATAGGTAACCATGAAAAAAATAATGATCTCCTGCGGACTGCTCACCGGTCTTTTCTTCAATGCACAACAAACAGATTCCACAAAATCTGCCAAAAGTTTGGAAGAGGTGGTTCTTACCAAGAAAGTATTTCAGAAGAAATCCGATCGACTGGTTTACGATGTGGCCGCTTCGCCGATTGCAAAAGGAAACACAGCTTTTAACCTTTTGAAAGAGACACCTTTGGTCTCTTCCACCGATGACAAAACATTAAAAATTGCCGGCAAGAACAATGCGGTAATCTACATCGACGGGCGAAGAAGCCGTATGAACGCCGACGCTTTGGAAGCTTTCCTGAAGAATACGCCGGCGGAGAATATCGCCAAAATAGAAGTCATCACATTGCCCGGCAGTGAGTTCGATGTCGAAAGTTCGGAAGGTGTCATCAACATCATTTTAAAAAAGAAAACCTCCGACGGAACCAACGGCAACCTGAGACTTTCCAACAGCCAAACAAAATACAACAGTCAGGCCGCGTCAGGAAGCATCAACTACCGCAAAGGGAAGTTCGGCACCAGCGCCAGCCTCAGCTACAGTGACAATATCCGGCCGCAAGACTATGTGTTGATGAACGGCAACGCCACCGGCACAAACACCTCTGTCGGTATGGTGGAAAACGAGAGCCGTAACCTCGGCGGTTATGTAAACTTGGATTATGCCTTGACCGACAAACAAAACTTGGGCTTCAGCTATAATTTTTGGTCCGGCAAGTCGCCGTGCCAAGTGTCCGACTTTTTCAATACCGTACGCTTTTTGGACGAGAACAACCAATGGCAAACCACCTACAACCGCTCGCGGAACAACGGCAAGGAGAACAGCCGGAACCAGTCGTTTAACCTAAATTATGAAGCCAAGCTGGACGACAACAGCAGCAGGCTGAACCTGAACGGCGCCTACCTGCGCTACGATAAAAGCGAGACCAACACCAATATCGCCGAGAATGTGACTGCGCAAAACGAACTGATAAATCTGGCGTCACAATTCAACCAGAGCACCCCGCAGAAGGTGGACAACTTCTCGGGAACGGCTGATTTTGCCAAAGTGTTCGACGGCTTCACACTGGGCGCAGGCGGTAATTTCAACAAGACCAAAACCGACAACGACACTTATTTTGAAAAGCTCAATCTGAGTACCGGCCAATTCGAGAAAGACGAGAACCAGAGCAATCATTTTGTATATGATGAGAAGATCGGCGGGTTGTACCTGAACCTTGAGAAGACGTTTGCAGAGAAGATTTCGGCTAAGATCGGCGCACGTATGGAATTCACAAACAGCTACGGAGAAATCCTCGGTACCGATATCAATGTCTCGCGGAGAAACACCGATTTCCTGCCCTCGGCGAGTGTCAACTACAATATCAACAACAATAACTCGCTCTCGTATGCTTTCACCAGCCGCGTGCGCAGACCGAGTTTCTGGGAAATCAACCCGGTGCGCGTTTATCTGACGCCGGTCAACTATATCCAGAACAATCCGTTTATGAAGGCTTCGTCGGTCTATAACAACGAGCTGATGTATATGTACAAAAATGCCTATTTCCTACAGGTTCAAAACTCATTTACCAAGGATGCCATTACCCAAGTGCCGCTACAGAAGGCGGAAGACGGCGTGAACACTTTGCGCTACATCCGCACCAACTACGGAACCGAGAATAACTTCGCGCTGAACATCGGTATGAACAAGGCATTCTTCAAGCAGATCTGGACGGCAAACTATGTGGTGGGCCTGCAAGTGAACAGCTTCAACGGCGCCGTGGATACCGACCCGATTACCAATGAGAAATTCGAGCCTTTTGTTTTTGATTACACTCGGGCGACGCCTTTCCTTCAGCTTAACAACAACGTCCGCCTATCTTCCAAGAAAGACTGGTACCTCGGCATCAATTATTTCTATCTGGGCACTTCCCGCGCTGATCTCGGAACTTTGGAACCACTACAGTCGCTGGATCTGTCGCTCAAAAAAATGTGGAACAACTGGACCTTCGCGATTGACCTCCGCGATGTGCTGAAAACCATGCGTATCAAGATTTATGATCTGCAGGACAGCGGCAACTTCAACAGTGTAGATCAGTACCAATACAGCCGTCGCGCCACACTGAGCCTTACCTACAACTTCGGCAACCAGAAACTGCAGAAGGTCCGGAAAATGGACAGCGCGGTGGATGATATTAAATCAAGAACCGGAAATTAAAACCCACTTCATATTATATTTTTACTAAGAATGCCATCTGTTTTGCGGATGGCATTTCTGCTTTGTTGAGATTTCTCCTTCAGCGGAATGACAATGTTACTGATAAGAACGAGCCAATAGCCGAGGCTTTATTTGCGCGGCAGGAAAATCTCCGCCATCATACAGCGCGCACTGCCACCGCCATTGGTCTCAATAGTATGCAGGTCAGGATGAATAATCTCGGCATGTGCTTCGATTTTTCGGATTTGATCGGGTGTCAAGCTGCGGTAAGCACTATCACTCATTACCAAGAATAGTTTGCCTTCATCATTTCTGACCTCCAACATATTTCCTGCAAATCGGTTCATCTGCTCTTCGGTAATGGTGATGATCTCTTTTTTGGACTCGCTCAACGTCCTGTCCACCAATTCGCGCTCGGCGGGATCGTCTATGCTGTCCATGCAGATGACGGCGTAGTGAGAACCCACACACATCATTACGTTGGTATGATATATGGGCAGACGCTCACCGTCAACCGTTTGATTGGCATGGAAAACGACGGGTTTATAGTTGAACTCTGCACACCATTTGCGGAACAGTTCCTCATCCAAACGCAGGGAAACCGTACCGTAAGCTATTTTGTAATCGTGGTCCAGAATCATACTGCCGGTGCTTTCCAAAAACTTCCCTTCTTTTTCTGCCGGCGAATAGTCGACAATCTCATTGATCATAAAGCCGAGGTCCTCGATGTTTTTCAAAATATCCTCTCGACGCTCCAATCTACGGTTCTCGGCAAACATGGGGTACAGGCAGACCGTACCGTTCTTGTGGAAGCTTACCCAGTTATTCGGAAAAATAGAATCGGGCGTATGCGGCGACTCTGTGTCTTTTACCGTAAAAACACTGATGCCTTTATTGCGCAGCAGATCGACAAAGGCGTTGAACTCTGCCAAGGCTTTTTCTTGGGTTGCCCTGTGCGTGTCGTTGGTTTGGAAATAATTGTTGACAGCGGTCTGAGGGTTAAAGCCAAAATTGACCGGCTCTATCATCAGTATGCAGTTGGTACTTTGCATGGTTATATTTTTTGCAAAAATAGATAAAACATCGATGGATTGATAGCCGAAAGTAGTTCCGAATCAGTCGCGAACCAACGGCATGGTGGAACAACGCAACAAGCCGCCCATCTTGGATATTTCGCGATACGGAATCTCCTCCACGGTAAATCCCCATTCATCGCGCAGATGGTTGTTCAGTCTCGTAAAACTGCCGTCGGAGACGATTACATCCGGCGCGATGGAAAAAATATTCGGAAACATTTCCACCATTTCATCATCGTTCACATGGAAACAGTTTTCTTCGCCGAAGATATCGATGATGAGACGGTAATCTGACTCGTCCACAAAACCGTTCTTGTAGATAATGCATTTGTCTTCTCCCACAGGGTTAAAAGTGCAGTCCAAATGCAGAATGCCGCGGTAGGGATCTTTATCGTTTTTGATCAGGTCGAGGTCAATGATGCGTTTCTTCGGGAAATATTCTTTCAAGATTTCCAAGGCGTACTCATTGGTTCGGGCTGTTTTGTACATGCGGTAGTCTTCACTGAAACTGACACCCACAAAAAGGAAATCATTCCAAACGATGACATCACCGCCTTCCACGTGCGCAGATTCGGGCAGATTGATAATATCACGCCAAGCGACTTGCTCAAAGATTTTTCGATACGCTTCCTGCTCATCTGCGCGGTCGGGGATAATGTTGGAGATAATCATCTTGTCTTCTACCACAAAG
>RDDY01000078.1 GCA_003852805.1 Chryseobacterium sp. | reverse complement strand
TTATTATTTACTGCTTCTTTATGTTTTTTATTACATTTTGGTACGATTAAAATCCTACCAAAAATGTACTTAACAATTAAACATCCATGCATTTCAATTCCAGTGTGGTACGATTAAAAGACATGATCTCCAGCTTCGCCAATGCCGATATCCTGATTTCAATTCCAGTGTGGTACGATTAAAAGCGCCCAAGGTTGGTATTATGAGAATGTGTCCTTCAATTTCAATTCCAGTGTGGTACGATTAAAAGCGTACACCTTTTTTCCGAAGCTATCCTTGACTAATTATTTCAATTCCAGTGTGGTACGATTAAAAGTGTTTTTTTCGTCGCTTTCATTTTATCTCTATATGATTTCAATTCCAGTGTGGTACGATTAAAAGATCGCGCAAGACAACGTATTGCAGAACTGGAAACCGATTTCAATTCCAGTGTGGTACGATTAAAAGTGACTTTCTTTAACAACAGACTTTTATCGCGTGTAGATTTCAATTCCAGTGTGGTACGATTAAAAGACAGATTTTAAGTTATCAGCCGCTGAAGCTTTCATATTTCAATTCCAGTGTGGTACGATTAAAAGGGTCGCACATCGAAAATATGACATGATGCGTTCTGAATTTCAATTCCAGTGTGGTACGATTAAAAGCTCGATCTGCATGTTTTCTGGGAAACAGGGATGTTACATTTCAATTCCAGTGTGGTACGATTAAAAGCTTTACAACATCGACTTTTACAATCTCGAACTTCCGAATTTCAATTCCAGTGTGGTACGATTAAAAGCAGACAATCGCGGCACGCATAAGATTAACTAAATTATTTCAATTCCAGTGTGGTACGATTAAAAGTTTGCGTCGCCGCCCGTCGCAGGCTGATACACCAAATTTCAATTCCAGTGTGGTACGATTAAAAGTGCAAAAACTCTGTATCAAATGCGTTCATGCAAAATTTGCATTCACGAAGTAAGGCAACCCGTTGGCCTGTCTTTTAATCGTACCACACTGGAATTGAAATAGGGGAACCAATCGGCAACCGTGCAAGCGGTTAAAGACTTTTAATCGAACCACACTCGAATTGAAATTTTGAATGACCGGATTGGAAACCGCG
>RDDY01000071.1 GCA_003852805.1 Chryseobacterium sp. | reverse complement strand
GTTCTGTTTCTTTCCGTTTTCTTCAAACACCGAAACCTTATCTTTCCGGAATAGGTGCCGGTTGTATTCGTCCAAGATTACTTGCGAATCCTCTTCCAAAAACAGCTTGTTTGATAGTTCGCTGTGCAGTTGCAGAGCAATGGTTTCCAATTCCGGTGCCTTGCCGCTTTGCGAAAGTATACTTCCCGCTTTGGTAAGCGTATCAAAGTCTTGCTGCAAGACGTTGAAGCCGATACCGATTATGGTGAGACCTCCGCGTCGTTCCAACAATATGCCCGTTACTTTCTTATTGTTCAGGATGATGTCATTTGGCCACTTGACCTTCGCTTCCATTTCGGCAATTTTGGCTACAAAATCGCGCAAAATGCTTGCGGTACGGAAGTTGAGCAACGAAGCAGAGAGGTTGGACGCATTCGAGGCAAAGCAGTAAGAATACGCGATATTCTTTTCTTGCGGCATATGCCAGCTGCACCCGTACTGGCCGCGGCCCGCTGTTTGATTGAACGTGTACAATCCTACGGGCAAATGGTCGGATGCGTATTTGACAATTTCGTCGTTTGTAGATTGACAAGAATCAAGCTTGATAAGAGATTTCATTAAGAAAATTTATGACAGGCAAACTGCCAAATAGACAGCCTCTACCAAAAAAAGATTTAAATTTGTAGATTAATTATAGAAAGGTTGAATGAACAAAAATACCGAAAAACAAGAATTAATAACCACGATCATAGACGCCATTCAAGATACCAAGGGTGAAGACATCCAAATCTTGGATCTTTCTCATATCGAAAACGCGGTAGCAGATACTTTCATAATCTGCAGCGCCAACTCCAACACACAGGTCTCAGCCATTGCCGGCAACGTAGAAAAGAAAGTTCGTAACGAAGTTAGCGAGCGGCCTTGGCATGTAGAAGGGACAGAGAATGCGCTTTGGGTATTGGTGGATTACATTTCAGTAGTCGTCCATATCTTCCAAAAGCAAACCCGCGATTATTACGATATTGAAAGCCTTTGGGGCGACGCGAAGGTTACACACGTGGAAACCGTGTAAAGTAGTGCACAGTCGGGGATTGTCTCGACGGGCATTAAAAACAAACAAGATTAAAAAGAATAATGAAAAGTACCAATAAAGGTTTTAACTGGTTTTATCTGCTGTTCTTCGCGGTGCTGCTGCTCCTCTTCGCGCCGCAGTTTTTCAGAATGTCAGATGCCAAAACAATTGACGAAGGACAATTCTTCACCCTGCTACAACAGAACAAAGTGAAAGATGTCTTGGTAATGAAAGACACGGAAGAAGCACAGGTCTTTTTGACAAACGAGGCGAAGAACGATCCGTCCACCGTGCGTAAGACCGATTCTCCGTTGATGGGATTGTCCGCTTCGCCCGATTATCTGGTAAACATCGGAGATTTAAAATACTTCCAAGAAAGGTTCAATCAGGTCAAAACGCAGAATCCCGACGTCAAAGCGAGCATGGATTTCGGCAGATCGAAGTCGCCCATGGAAGGCATCATCATCCAGATCCTGATCTGGGTGGGTATCATGGTGCTGTTCTACTATTTCTTCTTCCGCAGAATGTCCGGCGGAGCAGGCGGCGGCCCGGGCGGACAGATTTTCAGCATCGGGAAATCCCGCGCTAAACTGTTCGATGAAAAAGACAAAGTCAACGTTACTTTTAAAGACGTTGCCGGTTTGGAAGGCGCCAAAGAAGAAGTACAGGAAGTGGTAGACTTCTTGAAAAACTCTGAAAAATACACACGCCTCGGCGGCAAGATTCCGAAAGGCGTATTGTTGGTCGGCCCTCCGGGGACGGGTAAAACCTTGCTGGCCAAAGCGGTAGCGGGCGAAGCCAAGGTGCCTTTTTTCTCTCTTTCGGGCTCGGATTTCGTTGAGATGTTCGTGGGCGTGGGAGCTTCGCGCGTGCGTGATTTGTTTGCCCAAGCAAAGGCAAAATCTCCGGCAATTATCTTTATAGACGAGATTGACGCCATCGGTCGTGCGCGTGGTCGTGGAAATATTACCGGTGGAAACGACGAGCGTGAGAATACGTTGAATCAATTGTTGACTGAAATGGACGGTTTCGGCACAGATACCAACGTGATTGTGATGGCGGCTACCAACCGCGCCGATATCTTGGACAAAGCCCTGATGCGCGCCGGCCGTTTTGACCGTTCCATCTATGTAGATTTACCCGAACTGCACGAGCGCAAAGAAATCTTCAATGTTCACTTGTCCAAGATTAAATTGGATCCTTCCGTGGACGTAGAGTTCTTGGCGAAGCAAACTCCGGGGTTCAGCGGTGCAGATATCGCCAATGTCTGTAACGAAGCAGCGCTTATTGCCGCGCGTAAAAACCACGACGCAGTAGATAAGCAGGATTTCTTGGATGCCGTTGACCGTATCATCGGTGGGCTCGAAAAAAAGAATAAAGCAATCAAGCCTTCGGAGAAAAAACGGGTGGCTTACCACGAGGCGGGGCACGCAACCGTCAGCTGGTTGGTAGAACACGCAGCGCCACTGCTGAAGGTAACCATCGTCCCACGCGGCCGTTCTTTGGGCGCAGCTTGGTATCTTCCCGAAGAGCGACAGCTGACCACCACAGAACAGATGCTGGACGAAATGTGCGCCACGCTGGGCGGGCGCGCCGCAGAGCAGGTTGTCTTCGGTAATATTTCCACCGGCGCATTGTCGGATTTGGAGCGCGTTACCAAGCAGGCGCAGTCTATGGTGACCATTTACGGTCTGAATGAGAAGGTCGGAAATATTTCTTACTACGACAGCTCAGGTCAGCAGGAATACAGTTTCGGCAAGCCTTATTCAGAAGAAACCGCAAAGACCATCGACCAAGAGATTTCAAAAATCATTGAAACGCAGTACCAACGTGCTGTCGAGATTTTGGCCACAAACCGTGAAAAATTGGATCAATTGGCGAGCAAGCTCCTGGAAAAAGAAGTCATCTTCCGTGAGGATTTGGAAGAGATTTTCGGCAAGCGCGTTTGGGATCCGGAATTGACCGAGACGCCAACTTCTACAATAGACGATCCCGCAGAGGCCGGCAACGTCTTGAATGAAGAAGTTTAGCATAAAATAAATACATTTGTCTGACCGATAAAGAGTAAAGGGTTGAGCTTGTTTAAAAAAATTGTCGACAAAATTCTTAACAGAGAGGAGGAGAACCAACTCACTGTGGAGAAGTTGGCCGATCAGCTGAAAGACGCCGATCTCGACTATAAATTTGCGCAACTCTTCACTCTTTCCGGCGGATATTTTAATTACTGTCAGGATGAAGCCGAGGCGCTGAAAACGCTTCAACAGATCGTCAAGACAGAACATATAGATTCTGTTTTCTGCTGTGATGAGGATCTGAAGAATTTTCTATCCGTATTAAAGACAGATTACACGGAAGATTTGGCAAAAGAAAACGATGCCGCACTGATCACCTGTGAATACCTGATAGCCTTTGACGGCAGGATCATGCTGTCGCACAACAACATC
Source organism: Chryseobacterium sp. (assembly GCA_003852805.1). Classification (GTDB taxonomy): domain Bacteria; phylum Bacteroidota; class Bacteroidia; order Flavobacteriales; family Weeksellaceae; genus Elizabethkingia. The sequence goes on along the minus strand of RDDY01000071.1, from coordinate 4,105 downwards.
CGTCATTACCCGTCTTCTGATCTGCCTCAAAAAATTATTATTGTCGCCAACGTTTCGCAGATCGTTAACAGCCTGAACGATGCCATGATGAAAGTCAAGCGTCGCGGTGCGCTTAAAAACCTTACCTCCATCAGCGGAAGCAACTCTAAGCTGGACGGTATGAAGCACGACAATAATAAACTTTTCTTACTTTTGCTGGAAGATTAAGCGGATACTTTTGGACAAAAACCTCATTCAGAGATTAATTTCCGGGCTGGTGTACGGCCTGGTTATTTTCTTTTGTACCACTCCTTTTGGTGCAAAGGCAATCAGCGCTGTAGCGCCATTTTACATACCGCAGCACTATCTTTACTTTGGCCTGATCACCTTTTTCATGATCGTCGGTTTGTATGAATGCGCACGCATCGTCAAATTCAAAAAAATAATCTGGGCGCTGGCGGTCGTTCCGTTGGCAGCGTTCATTTACTACCGTTTCGCGTACAAGTATTTTCATCTGTATTTTTATTACAACGCAGACCTGACCGAGCTGTTCGGGATATTGTTGATGCTAATGGCAATCGTCATCCTCTTCCGTTTCAGGCAAGAATTGTCGTTCGACAGCGGCAAACTGATCTTTACGGTGGTCTACGTCACTTTTCCGTTTGGTTATGCGCTTGGTTTGCCGGATTTCAATCCGTTTGCACCGTCGGAGTTTTCGTGGGAAGTGTTTATGCTTTTCGCGTTGATCTGGAGCAGCGATTCATTTGCTTACTTTGCCGGCAGAATGTTCGGCAAGCACAAAATGGCGCCTACCATCAGCCCGAAGAAAACTTGGGAAGGCTTTGCCGGTGGCGTGATTTGTACCGTTATTTTGGGAGCGGTTATCCAGGCCTACGGTCCCGAGATGAAAGGCAACTGGATGATTGTCGGGTTGTTGGTTGCCGTTTTCGCACCTTTGGGTGATCTAGTGGAATCTCAACTGAAGCGAACCTTTAACGTGAAAGATTCGGGGAATATCATACCCGGACACGGCGGAGTGCTCGATCGTCTGGACAGCTTTATCCTTTGCGCTCCCGTTATGTATATTTATTTTATGCTTGAAAAACTTATCTGATTATGAAACTCCACAAAGAAGGAAAAAGAATACTGACCGGATCGCTTATTGTGATCTTCATCATTTCGTTTTTCAGTGTGCGCTATCTGCACGCTTGGTCACTGTTGGTCATCATTCCGTTGATTGTTCTCTACGGTTTCATGCTCTGGTTTTTCCGCGTGCCCAACCGTACCATCCTCGATTATCATGAGCACGTCATCGCCCCTGTGGACGGAAAAGTGGTAATGATAAAAGAAGTCTTTGAAGAGGAGGTGTTGAAAGAAAAATGCATTCAGGTGTCCATCTTCATGTCGCCGCTCAACGTTCACATTTGCCGTTACCCGGTCAGCGGAAAGGTTACGTATAAAAAATACCATCCCGGAAAGTATTTGGTGGCATGGCATGAGAAATCATCCACCGAGAACGAGCGTACCACCATGGCCGTGAACAGCCTTACGGGTCAAACGGTTGTTTTTCGCCAAATTGCCGGTTATGTTGCGCGTCGCATCGTGTTTTATGGCGAGGTAGGCGATACGGCAAGAGCCGGCCACGAATACGGATTTATAAAGTTCGGGTCCAGGATGGACATTTTCCTGCCGTTGGATACCGAGATCACGGCGAAAATCGGCGACAAAACCAAAGGCGGCTTAGACATCATCGGCCGAATGAAAGTCTCATAACTCTACTTTACAATCCTGATCGATTCCGATTCTTACCCGAGTCGGAATTTTTTTTGCCTTATATTTAAGGCACAAAACCCATCGAATGAAATTTCTATACATAGGTATCGCCTCGCTGCTCATTGCGGGACTGCTGTATTCTTGCCAAGACAAAGAGCGCGACCTGCGCCTACAGCAGAAAGAACAAGAGTTGCTGGCCAAAGAGAAAGAGTTGAAGGCGCTGGAGGCCGACTACAAACGACTGTTGAGGCTCAGCGACAGTCTGTACGCGCAGCGTGTGGATACCATTCCCGCCATTCCCGAAGAATACTTGGGTCGCTGGAACGGCAAGATGGTGTGCACCGAGTCCGACTGTCCCGACCACGCCGTGGGCGACCAGCGCAGCGATGTATGGGAAATAACCACCGATGGCAAGCGCGTGCAGAGCCGCGTCTATGATAAGGAAAAACTGATCCGCGTATACAACGGCACTTATGGTGACGAAGGGCTGAAATTGAAATATGTGAGCGATTCTACCGCCAAACGCCAAACCGAGATGACGATACTCTTGAACGAATTTAAGGAAGGCAGAATCCGCGGTACGCGAAAAATCTCTACCGACGGTTGCAAAGCCGTCTATTCCGTGGACCTAAACCGGAGCTGATATGTTGATGGCCATTATCCCTACATCGCTTCCGGTGGAAGATCCGGTGTTGAAGTTCTTCATTGTCCTCGCCATTATCTTGTTGGCGCCATTGCTGCTGAACAAATTAAAGGTTCCGCATTTGCTGGGCCTCATCATCGGCGGTGCCATTATCGGCCCGAACGGTCTGAATGTTCTGCCGCGTGATTCCAGCATTGTGGTCACGGGGACCACGGGCCTGCTGTACATCATGTTCTTGGCCGGTTTGGAGATAGACTTGGCAGAGTTTAAACGCAACAAATGGAAGAGTCTCACATTCGGTTTTTACACGTTTATTTTCCCGTTTGTTCTCGGTATACTGGGCGGCTATTATCTGCTCGGTTTCAGCCTGATGACGTCGGTGCTGTTTGCGAGTCTTTTTTCGTCGCATACGCTGATTGCTTATCCGCTGGTCAGTAAAATGGGCGTGGCCAAAAACCGCGCCGTAAACGTTACGGTAGGCGGGACCATGATTACCGATATTATGGCGCTCTTGGTGCTGGCAGCCATTGTGGGAATGGCACAGGGCGAAGTAGACAATATGTTCTGGGTCAGAATGAGCATTTCGGTGCTGTTGTTCGGTGCCGTCGTGCTTTTTGTGTTCCCGATAATCGGCCGTTGGTTTTTTAAAAAAGTCGACGATAAGATTTCGCAATACATCTTTGTTCTCGCCATGATTTACTTGGCATCGTTACTGGCCGAGGCTGCGGGCGTGGAAGCCATCATCGGCGCCTTCTTGGCAGGATTGGCACTGAACCGATTGATTCCGCACACATCGCCGTTGATGAACCGCGTCGACTTTGTGGGGAACGCCATCTTCATTCCTTTTTTCCTCATCAGCGTAGGGATGCTCATCGACTTCAAGGCATTCATCAAGGATTGGGAAACCATAAAAGTGGCATTGGTTATGACGGGAACTTCGCTCAGCATGAAATATGTGGGCGCGGTGGTTACCCGCAAGACTTTCCGTTTTACAAAGGCGGAGGCAGGCATTATCTTCGGTTTGAGCAGTGCGTCAGCGGCGGCTACGCTGGCAGCGGTCTTGGTGGGCTTCAACGTCATCATTTCGGAGACCGAAAGCGGTGAGCCGATTCGTCTCTTGAGCGAGAGCGTGCTTAACGGTTCTATTTTTATGATATTGGTTTCGTGTACGGTTTCATCATTTGTTTCGCAGCGCAGCGCTCAGAAAATATTGGAGGCCGAAAGTGAGGATACGGTGGCCGATGTCAATACAGAGCAGGAGAACATTCTGCTGTCGTTGCATTATCCGTCTACCGTAGAAGATATGGTGAGTCTGATGGTGCTTATGAAATCGGGCAACAAACGCAACAACTTTTATGCGCTGAACGTCATTGGAGAGAGCGACAATGAATCGTCTGAAAAGCACGCCGATAAACTGCTGACTACCGCACAAGACTTGGGCGCGGCCGCCGACGTGAAGATCGTTCCGCTGACGCGCTTCGATACCAATGTAACCGAGGGCATCAGCAACGAGGTAAAGGAGCATAAAATCAGCGACTTGGTGATGGGTCTGGAGAAAGACCGCGGCTTCTCGGCGTCGTTTGTGGAAAACCTGTACGGCGGACTGCTGGACAACCCCAATACCAATGTGATTATCTACCACGCCGCACAGCCTATTTCCACCATAAAGCGCCACTTGGTAGTGATGCCGCGCAACGCGCACTTAGAGCC
>RDDY01000313.1 GCA_003852805.1 Chryseobacterium sp. | reverse complement strand
GCTGAATTCTTTTTGGTGAAACGCCTGTAAATCGTTGAATGACATGCTCGGCGTCTGTTCATATACTTGACGGCGAACATCGGTATTGTTACCGAGCTTCTGCGCACGCAGATAACTGAATAGGATACCGTCTTGAGTAATTCTCTCGGACGCCAATTTTTTCCGAAGTCCCACTTTAGACGCCTCAAACAGGTTTTGAGATTTCGGCAGTTCATTCAGCAGTTCATTCATTGCAGTGGAAGCATCGGCAAATTTATCTGCCTGGGTTCCCACATAAGCATTGATCGTGTTACGCTCGTTCTTCTTGGCCGGCGCACCGAAATTGGCAAAAGACGAGTAGGCCAATGCTTTGGATTCGCGAATGGTTTGGAAGACAATAGAACCCATGCCGCTGCCGAAGTAGGTATTGAACAGGCTGACCGTTGGCGTCTGGTGCGGGTTGTACTCAGAGGCGTTGCGTACCCAGTTGATTTCTGCCTGCACCATGTCGTAATCTGCAAACAGCACATTGTTGCCGTTTTGCGCCTGCTGCACAAAAGTGCGCTCTTTCTTAATGGGCTTCAGTTTCTTGGCAAGCGGATGCAAAGGCTGCAATGCTCTCACCAATTCTTGGTTGTTTTTCGGCCCATAATACAAAACCTTATGTTCGAGAGAGAAAAGGTCATGCAGAATGGCGGTAAGCTGTTCCGCTGTCAGGGCGTCCAATTCCGCATCGGTCAGGGTGAAGTTGAACGGATTCTTGGCGCCGTATTGTGCGTAGCTGCGCAGTCCCGCCATTATCGCTCCCTTGTTTTCTTTGGCGTTGGAACGTGCTTTTCTCAGCCGCTGTTTGTACGCTTCCAAAGCCTGCGGGTCGGGTTTGCTGTTTTTCACCAAGTCTTCCAGCAGCTTTACGGATTCGGCGAAGTTCTCATTGAGGCCGTCCAAGCTGATGTAGGTTTCTTCATTGCCGGCGCTGACATTGAAATTGGCGGCCAGGCGATAAAAATCTTTGCTGAACTGCTCGGCGGTTTTGTTGCCCGTGCCTAAGAATTTAAGGTACTCGGCTGCAATCGGCAGTAATTTGTTATCCCACTTTCCGGTTTCAAAATAGTAATAAAGACGGAACAGAGAGTTGTCGTCGTTTTTTACGGAAAGCACTTCGGCCGCGCCCATTTTGCCTTTTGCAATGTCTTTGTTGAAATCCAACCACTGCGGTTTGATCTCGTTTTCGGGCATTTTATTGACGGCAGTTACAAACGGCGACTCAATATCGCGGTTCACCTCTACGGGCGTTATCGGCGGTTTTTCCACCTTTACGATGTTCTTGTCGGCACCTTTGCGCTTGTACACCGCAACATAATTGTTGTCGTTCAGATATTTATTGGCAAAGTTGACGATGTCCTGCTTGGTGATGTTGGAAATGTTGTCCACAAAATCCAAGTTGGTTTTCCGGTCGATATCGACAATGAAATCGCTCAACAACAGATTGGCGCGCTCGTTATAATTTTCGTTCGCTTCAATGGCTCCTTTCTTGGCATTGTTCGCTACGGATTGAATCAAGTCATCGGAGAAATCTCCTTTGCGCAGGCGCTGGATTTGGTTCAGCAGCAATTGGCGCACTTCGTCCAAAGACTGTCCGTCGGTCGGGCTTCCTTGCAGAAGCAAAACGGAGTAATCTTTCAACGGATAAGCGAAGGCGGACGCACTCAGCAATTTTTGTTTTTTTACGAGGTCAAGGTCGATCAAGCCTGCCTGACCGTTGGTCAGCATTTCCCCGATGATGTTCAGGATCCGCGCGTCTTTTGACGATGCACCCGGCATTCTGTAACCCAGCATCAGACTCTCGGGGTTCGGCCCCCAAACTTCTTTTACCACAGGCGAGGTGATCTTGTGCTCTGTTCCGACATTGTATTGCGGAATGGCCCGCGGCTGCATATACGCAAATGCGCGGTCTATTTTGCCGATGGCTTCATCAGGGTCAAAGTCGCCGGCCAGCACCACAACCATATTGTTGGGCACATAGTAGGTTTTATAATATTCTTCAATCGCCTTCAATGAGGGATTTTTCAAATGCTCTACCGTACCGATGGTGGTCTGTTTTCCGTAATTGTTCTCGGGGAAAAGATTGGCAAACATCGCCTCAAAGGTTTTGCTGCCGTCGTTATCCAAACTCCTGTTTTTTTCCTCATACACAGCTTCCAGTTCGGTGTGGAAGATGCGCAATATCGGATTGCGGAAGCGCTCTGCCTGTACCGCCAAATACTTGTCCAGCGCATTGGCAGGGATATCGTCGGTGTAGACGGTCTCTTCAAAAGAAGTCCAGGCATTGGTTCCCGTGGCGCCCATGGAGGACATCAGTTTGTCGTACTCGTTGGCGATGGCATACTTTGACGCCTCGCCCGATACCTTGTCTATTTCTTTATAGATCTCGGCGCGCTTGGCAACATCGGTTGTTTTGTTGTACTGCTCATACAGCGTGTTGATCTTGTCCAGATAAGGTTTCTCCTTTTCCCAATCTTTACTGCCGAACTTATCGGTTCCTTTAAAGAGCATGTGCTCCAGATAGTGGGCAAGGCCTGTATGTTCGGCCGGATCGGTTTTGCTTCCGGCCTTCGTGCCGATGTAAGCTTGGATGCGCGGTTCTTTTTTGCTCGGACTCAGGATCACCGTCAGACCATTTTTCAGCGCGTAGTAGCGGGCCTTCGCAGGATCATTGGTAACCGAACGGTAAGTATAGCCGTTGGAAGTCTCTTGTTGCCAATCGTGGTTTTGCGCTTGCACAAAGTAAGCGGCGGCAATGGTACCGACAATGGCGATTTTCTTGATTAAGTTCATTGTATTAGGAGTATTGGATCAAACAATCTTTGATGCGTTGCATTGCCGTGCGAAGATCTGCCTCTGATGCAGCGTATGAGAAACGAATGCTGCTGGGGTCGCCAAACGAAACGCCGCCCACGCAAGCCACCTGAGCCTGTTCTAAAAGAAACATAGCAAAATCATCGGAATCTTTGATAAGCTTACCCGCCAATTCTTTCCCTAAGTAATGCGTGATATCTACAAAGAAATAGAACGCCGCTTTCGGCAGATTTACCTTCAGACCCGGGATTTCCAAAAGCAAATTGTACACAAGATCTCTGCGCTCGCGGAAGCTATCGATCATGTAACGGTACTCGGCGGGATCTGTGTTTAAGCCGACAATCGAGGCGCGCTGCGCTACCGTATTTGCTCCGCTCGTCATTTGGCCTTGGATTTTTTCGCAGGCGCCGGACAACCATTCGGGGGAGGCAGAATAGCCGATGCGCCAACCGGTCATGGCAAAAGCCTTGCTCATACCGTTGATCACGGCCACTTGTTCATATACTTCGGGGAACTCGGCAATGCTTACATGCTCGCCGTCGTAGTTGATGTACTCGTAGATTTCATCTGAGATAACGGTGATCTGCGGATGTTTGGCAATCACCTCTGCAATCGCCTTCAACTCTGCGCGGGTGTAATAACTGCCCGAAGGATTGCACGGCGAACTGTAAAGAACAGCCTTGGTTTTCGGCGTGATCGCCGCTTGCAGTTGCGCTGCGGTCATCTTATAATCGTCTTCTATGCTCGTTTCTATAAAAACGCTCTTGCCGCCCATCATCTTCACCATCTCGTGGTAGCTGACCCAATACGGTGCGGGCAGAATCACCTCGTCGCCGTCGTTTATAATGGCTGCCAGCACATTCAAAATAGATTGCTTCGCACCGTTGGAAACCACTATTTGTTGTGGTTTGTATTCCAGATTGTTATCGCGCTTCAGTTTGTGGGCGATGGCCTGCCGCAGTTCCAAGAAGCCGGGCACGGGCGAATAATGGCTGTAATTCTCGTGGATCGCGTCGATGGCTGCCTGTTTGATGTTGGCCGGCACATCGAAATCCGGTTCGCCCAATGTCAGGCTGATCACGTCGATTCCCGCGGCTTTCATTTCCCGCGCCTTGTTGGACATCACAAACGTCTGCGAATAGCTGAGGCGCTGCAGACGGTCGGAGTATTTGTTCATAGTTGAATATAGCTTTCAAACAAAGATAGAACTTTAGCGGCATACGCGGCGCCGTCGTTTACGGATAAAACATTGGGCAGCAATTGCAGAATTATTGACGATGGCTTGACAGAAGCAGCCATGCACGAACCACCGCATTATTTGTTATTTTTGCGACAAATTTTTTTGCGATGTCGACCGAACTCATTCTCAAATACTTTCCCGAAATTTCCGAAAAGCAACAACAGCAGTTTGACCGGTTGGGAGATTTGTACCGCGACTGGAACAGCAAAATAAACGTGATCTCGCGCAAGGACATCGATGCGCTGTACGAGAAACACATTTTGCATTCGTTGGGGATTGCAAAGGTGATGGCGTTTGCGCCGGCTACGCGGGTCTTGGACATCGGCACCGGCGGCGGTTTTCCCGGAATTCCGCTTGCCATTTTATTCCCCGAATCAGATTTTACTTTGATCGATGGCATCGGCAAAAAGATCACTGTTGTCAAAGAAGTATCATCAGCGCTCGGACTCGATAATGTAACGGCCGTACACGGCAGGGCCGAACAGTTGACGGAGAAATATCATTTTGTGGTCAGCCGCGCGGTGACGCAGATGCCTGTATTCTTGTCTTGGCTCCGGGGGAAATTCTTGAAAGAAAATTTCAACCCGAAACACAACGGCGTACTTTATCTGAAAGGCGGTGATTTGGCCGAAGAATTGGCGGGCATCAAATCCGAGATATTCGATCTGAGTAAATTCTTCGATGAGGAATTCTTCGACAGTAAAAAAGTGGTTTACATTTCCAAAGGCCACATAAAATGAGAAAGCGCAACTGTTTTCTGCACGATGTCTTGGACGAGATTTTCCGGTCGACATCGGATTTGCGAGACATCCATATTATAATGCCGGGCAAGCGCCCCGCTATTTTTTTTCGTCAAATTCTGGAAGAAAGAAAGTACCAAGGATTCCTGCCAAAGTTTATGACGATAGAAGAATTGCTGGAGCAGATTGCCGGCGTGACGCGGCTGAAGGGCGTGGCGTTGTGGTTCTTTGCTTACGAGGTTTTCAAAACCGTGGATCCTGCCGAAGAGTTGCAATCTTTCCTGAAATGGTTCCCCACGGTAGCGGCGGACTGGGACGATATGCTGAAGTTTGCGGACAGCGACAAAGCGGTGCTGGAATACATGCTGGATGAAGAACGCATCCGCAACTGGGGCGAAATCTTGGATGAATCTCCACGCCGGCGCAACCTTGACTTTTGGCAAAAAATGAACGTTTTCCTGCCTGAGTTGCAACGCAAACTCGACGAAAAGAACTGGGCAACAGACGGAATGATTCATCGCAAAGTGGCCGCCAAGACCGAAGATTTTGCGCGCAAGGCTACGGTTAAGTATATCTTTTGCGGTTTCAACGCCATTGCGCCGGCCGAGGAACAACTCATGCGCACGCTGATGCAGTGGGAAAACGCAGAGGTGCTCTTCCAAGCCGACGAATACTATATGGACGACACGCGCCAAGAGGCGGGTAAATTTTTGCGCAGATACAAAGATTGGAAAGAGTTTAACGAGCACCGTCCGTTCCGTTGGATACATGACAGCTTTAACAAGCCGAAAAGCATTTGCACCTACGAAGCTTCGGGCAATGTGACGCAGGCCAAGTTCTTGCCGCAAATATTAAAAGAGTTGACCGCCGATCATACGGCCGCCGAGCAAAAAGAAATCTTGGACAACACGGCAGTAGTATTGTTGGATGAAAATCTGTTGCCATCGGCACTGGAAAGCCTCTCGGAAGAAACCGGTTCTTTGAATATCACGATGGGCTTCCCGTTGAAGAACCTTTCATACAGCATTATTTTTCGCAAGCTTTTTTATTTGCAGAAACAGTTGGAGCGGGGCAGGACAGCCTATTATTACGGTGATCTGCTGCCCGTATTGGAAGAACTGATGAACAGTGACGAAGACCGTCAAATCATTACGGCTTTTTTGCAAGAAGTAGAGCGGCGGAATCTTGTCTACATTTCGTTTAAGATTTTGGAAGAATGGCTCGGTAAGGTCAGCTTCTATTCCATATTCTTGAAACCGAAAAGTGCCGCTGAGTATTTGGAACTTTTGATCGGCTTTTGTCAAAGCCAAAAAGAGATGGACATTCAAGACGTGCAGTACGAGAATATTTCCATCTTCGAGAATGCCTTCCGAACACTGCTCAATTTGGCGCGCGATCGCGACGCCCATATTGCCATGGAAACGCTGGAATCGCTTGTCAGCCAATTGGTCAATACAGAAGCCATCGACTTTGAAGGAGAGCCTCTGACGGGTTTGCAGGTAATGGGTTTGCTGGAGACGCGCTTGCTCAATTTCCCTAATGTTATCTTGCTGTCGGCGAATGAGGGAAAACTTCCGTTGGGCCGATCCGAAAATACGTACATCCCGTATGATATCCGCAGAAATTTCGGGCTCAATACTTTCTTGGAAAACGACTCTATCTTCGCCTACCATTTTTATCGGCTGATACAAGAAGCGCAGAACGTTTATATAATGTACAACGGGTTGACGTCTGGTGCCAATACGGGAGAAAAAAGTCGCTTTATCACGCAGATGGAAATGGAAAGCAACCACCGGATAAAACGTTTTGTCATCAGCAGCAATTCCGAGCCGTTGGCTTCAGAGCTCAAGCGTTTTGTTAAAAACGACAGTGTGATCCAACGCTTGGCCGAATGGCAAAAACGGGTGTCGCCGTCGCACCTGATCAGTTATCTTTATGATCCGGCGGAGTTTTATCTCAATTACATCCTGAGCGCAAAAGAACCCGATGAGATGGAAGAAGAGCTCTCGTCGCGCAACTTTGGCAACTTGGTACACTACGTTTTGCAGGAACTTTACGATACGCTGAAAGGCAAACAACCTAACGAGGCCGATCTGCAACGGTTGCTTTTAGACGTTGATGCTGCGATGGATCGTGTAATAGTGGAACGATTGCAACATACGCCCGACTACTACAAGCGCGGCATGAACTTCATCTATAAATCCATGGCACTGCGGGCGGTGCGTGCGATTATCGGTGTGGATATCGATTTGGTCAGAAGCGGCAGCGTTTTGGAAATTATCGATTTGGAAAGAAATCTGACCGCCGATTTATTGTTGGACGACGGCCGTTCCGTTACCCTTTATGGCTTTGCTGACCGCATCGACAGAGTAGACGGCAAGTTGCGCATTTTGGATTACAAAACGGGGTCTGCGGAGAAGTTGGATGTCGGGCTCGGGAATAAAACCGCTGATATCACGCGTCTGCTTTGCAAGAGTGAGCGCAAGCAACAGCTTCAGCTTTCCGTCTACGCATACTGCGCTTTAAGCGGCAGCGACTTTGCGGATAACTTTATTTATTGCGGCATTTGGAGTTTTGTCAATCCGTCGTCGGGTCCGTCGTTTCTGACAATGGAGCAGATCCAAGATATTTCGTTGGACAATTTGCATCTTGCCCTGATGTCAGTCAGAACATTGATCGCCGAGATTTTGGATCCTTCGGTGGATTTTGTAGAAACCGTAAAGGCAAGTTACGAACTGTAGTTTTCCAGATTTTTCTTGATCGCTGTTAAAAACTGCGAGGCCAGCGCTCCATCTATAACACGATGGTCGTACGACGGATTG
>RDDY01000370.1 GCA_003852805.1 Chryseobacterium sp. | reverse complement strand
AAATCTCAAATTTGGAACTAAGACGAATTCTAATGTAAAGGATTTTTAATCTTCAATTTTCAATTCTGTTCCTTTGATATTCTTTTTAAAATTAAATTTTATGACAACAAAAAAATCATTTGCGCAAATCGTAGCATTGTGGAAAACAGACAAAAAGCAGTATGTGAAAAAATCAACTTTCTCAGCTTATGTCTTGTTGATTGAAAATCACTTATTGCCTGTATTCGGGAGTTTGCAGGAAATTGAAGAACAGCAGGTTCAGAAATTTGTATTTCAAAAACTGGAACAGGGATTGAGCCAAAAGAGTATCAAAGACATTCTTATTGTCCTGAAAATGGTGCTGAAATTCGGAGCCAAAAACAAATGGATTTCCTACGAGCCATTTGAAATTCAATATCCTACAATTCGGGAAAGTCAGCACGTTGAGGTGCTTTCCAAAACACATCAAAAAAAGGTAATGAACTATATTCAGGAACATTTTACGTTTCGGAATCTGGGTGTTTATATCTGCCTTTCTTCGGGAATGCGAATTGGCGAAATTTGTGCTTTGACCTGGGAAGACATCGATACGCATAATGGTGTTATTCACGTTCGCAAAACCATTCAGAGAATTTATGTCATCGAAGAAGGAAAACGAAGAACCGAATTGCTTCTGGATACTCCTAAAACTAAAAATTCCATCCGTGAAATCCCGATGAGCAGAGATCTATTGCGAATGCTGAAACCATTTAAAAAAATCGTAAATCCTGATTTTTTCGTTTTAACCAACGATGCCAAACCCACAGAACCGAGAACTTATCGCAGTTATTACAAAAACCTGATGAAGCACCTCGAAATTCCCGAGATCAAATTCCACGGATTGCGACACAGTTTTGCCACGAGATGCATTGAAAGCAAATGCGATTATAAAACCGTCAGCGTTTTGCTCGGGCATTCCAACATCAGCACAACACTCAATCTCTATGTCCACCCGAATATGGAACAGAAAAAGAAAGCGATTGAGCAGATGTTCAAAGCGTTGAAATAATTTTTTGGAGACAAACTTCCTGAGTTTGTCTTTCGTTTTTTATAAAGTATTATAATCAAACAGATTTGTTTCTTATTTTTTATATACAAAGTCTCTTGTTT
>RDDY01000074.1 GCA_003852805.1 Chryseobacterium sp. | reverse complement strand
GGAATATTAACAAAAAACTCTACTTTTGAGTGTTACTAAGAAGGGGAAGATTACACATGCTTCTGGTCGGGTCTCCCCAACGATCAGCGGCAACTACGGTTCCGCTGTAACTGCCGAAGCCGCACAGAAAAACATTACTCCGGCCGTATTCCTCACGCGCCAGTTGCCCGATGTTCACCATTCCTTCGCGTTCCATATCTGTGGCGCGCGCATCGCCGATGTGGGTGTTGTGTTCCCAAATGATGCCTTTAGCATCAGGTCCATGAAACTTCATCAAACGGTTCAGCGTGTCCATCATATGACGGTCACGGATGTTCCAGCTCTCATTATCGAAGCGCGTCATTGCGGTGTAATACTCTTTGGCATTAACGGCGATTACTGCGTTTTGCTCAGTATTCAGCGCGGCTTCGGGATCATCATCGCCGTCACTGTGTATTCTTTCGCGCACCTGCTTCAGCAGATTTACCACCTCGTCACGGCAGCGGTTATTGTACAAAGTATGGCGCGCATACTGCTGTTCATCCTGGCCGAACGGATCAAAACAGCGCCAGGCCTGCTGCACATATTTTAGAACTTCGGGGTCTTCTTTTTCCAGGTAGTCCATCATCGCTTCCATTGAATCCCAAAGACTGTAAACATCCAGACCGTAGAAACCCACCTTTTTATCATCGTCGTGACCGTCGTTATGCTCACGCAGCCACGAGCCAGGTGCGGCCACTTCCCAGTTTGCCCACATCCACGTCGGCCAGCGGTCGAAAGTTTCCAATACTTCACGGATCTCCGCCGGCGAGTCGGGGTAAGCTTTTACAAAACGGTTGAGCTTATAACAGTCGGGCCAGTCGCCTTCTACGGCGATGAACCGAAAACCGTGCTCTTCTATCAGCCGTTTGGAGATTTCGGTGCGCCAGGTGTAATATTCGTGGGTGCCGTGGGATGCCTCGCCCAGCATTACCACTTTTTTATCGGCCATGGCTTCTATCAGCCGGTCCAGGTCGCGGGAATTTTCTAATCTGTTCATAATTAAGATTTTGAATAGATCACACAATTAATATTCCATCCTTTTAGAACGCTTCTTTAATCTTTGAATTCCTGGAAAGAAAGAAGAATAATACGGTAATGATTATTGTGCTAAAGCTTAAGTAGCGCAGTATCGAAGTTAAAGCTTCCGGATTATAGCCGAGCAATTGGGTGATGATGCCCGTACCGGTTTGATCGGCAGCCATCAGCACACCCGATACCAGAACTGCATAGGCAGGAAACTCCACCGTCGCCCAACCGATTGAGCCGGGAAAAATGCTTCCCATCAAAAAACCGATCAAGCTCATCAACAATAAAATGGCTGAAGCATGTTGGAGGTTCGGCAAAAAGAACAAACAGATGCCGACCAGCACCGGGCTGATCAGGAAATATTTCGAAAGACCAACGAACCGACTGACCAGACCGACAAACAGTCGGCTGACCGCCACGCCACCCCAGAACAGTGACAGACCCAGATTGGCATTATTGCTGTCAAGCCCCATGTCCTGCAATATGACAGCACCGAAACCGCCAAAGGTTCCTTCCAGAAAACCGTAAATAACCACCGCTGCGACGAATATCCACAAGCGCGATGGCAATTTTCTTGTCGATGGTAGTTTGAAGAACTGCTGATCTTTAAGGTTAAGCATCAACAATAAGATAAATGCAACGAGCATCAGCGGTACCACCATTGCCGGCACATACATCCAGTTCGCCGTATTACCGGCCAAACGCATGAGCAGTGGCGATGAAGCGGTGCCTACGCCAACTAAAAACTGCAGCATCAATATGGCCGATGATTGCCGTTCCGGAAACAGCCGCGCCGCTACCGGGTTTAAGGTTGTGACCGAGAGTCCAAAGCCCAAGGCTGTCGCCGCGACCAGTATCAACAGTATCGTAAACAGATTGCCATTTTGCATCGGTAAAAACTGCAACGACCACAGAATACTGCCGGACGAGATCATCAATGCCGAACCGATGATGAGAATCGTCTTCGGGCCAAAATGGTTAACCAGAAACGGTGTCGCCAAGGCTGCCACACCGATAAAGATAACCTGTGGAATGAATAAATTGCCAAACTGCGACTGCGACAATCCGAAAACTGCAGGATCGGTAAACACCGTTCCCAGCGCCGGAAAAATGACAAAGTTGATTCCCGTCAAAAAGGCCAGCGCATAGATAACAATCGTCTTAAACAGCGGCGAAGCATTCATTATGCAAAACTGTTTTTCAGATGCTCGCCCACGCGCAATGCCATCGCCATGATGGTCAGCGCCGGGTTTACTGCCCCGCTCGAAACGAAGAAGCCGCCGTCTACAATGTAAAGGTTATCCAGATCGTGGGCTTTGCAGTACGTGTCAACCACTGAGGTCGCAGGATCTGTGCCCATCCTGGTGGTGCCGTTCTGGTGCGCCGGTGCCGCCAGACCGATGCCTTTGCTGAAATAGAAACCTTTGAAAAAGAAACTGTGGAACTTGCCCGAAGCTTTCAATGCTTTCACCAATTCCTTGCGCAGCAGTTTGTGGCCTTCGACATTGTTCGGCGTATAGCTGATCCTGATCTGGCCATTTTCCACCGTGATCCGGTTGTCGGGGCTCGGCAGGTCCTCAGAGGTCAACCAGAAATCCACCGCGTGCTCTGCCATCAGTTCAAAGGTGAAACCCGGCGCCGGCACCGGTGAATCGGCAGCGATCTGATGTTTGTCAGATTTGCCCAGCATCTGGATATGACCGAGCGGATATTCATAACCGTGTGCCGGGCGGTAAAAATCATTGACGCCAAAGGTCTTTCCGAACCTGGTATCGTTCCGTTCTCTGAACAGCGCTACCAGTGCCGTATTTTGGTGGAACATATAATTGCGGCCCACCTGGTCTGAACTGTTGGCCAAACCATTAGGATATTGCTCATTCGCGCTTTGTAACAGCAATGCAGCGGAATTGATGGCGCCGGCTGACAGTATGAACAAGTCAGCTTCCAGTGCTTTCTCTTCGTCGCCTTCCAGAATTGTGACTGCGGTAATTTTTTTACCTGCTTCATCGGTATGAAGGCGAGTAACTTTAGCGTTGATCAGCAGCTCTACATTTTCATGCGCGAGCGCTTTGGTCAATGCGCAGATGTGCGCATCGCCTTTGCGTTCGGCAGCGTCGGGGAAACCGTCGAAGCGGTCTAAAGTATAGGGTGCATTGGCGTCGGGATGTGGATTGAAATTCACACCGATCGGCAGATCAAACGGATGCCAACCGTAATCTTTCAGTTCGTCATAGATTTCCTGGATTCGCGGCTCGTGCGGCAACGGTGACAATGGATACGGTGCTGCTTCGGGCGGTTCGGTGGGATCGCTGCCGCGCAAACCGTGCACATAAAAGAGTTTCTCCGCTTCCATATAATACGGTTGCAGATCGTCATATTTTATCGGCCAGGCGGGCGAAACGCCTTCGTAATGCTGGATTTCGCCAAAATCTTCCTCGCGCAAACGGAAAAGCGCCGCGCCGTAAAACTTGGTATTGCCGCCAACGTTGTAATGCATGCCGGGGCGAAACTCGCGGCCTTCCTTATCCAGCCAGCGGTCGTCAGTCGTGTAACGGTTGCGCTGAAACACTTCTACCGAATCCCAGTTTTCCTTTTCCACCGGTACAAAGCCGCCGCGCTCGATGACGAGAATTTTCTTACCGCTGTCGGCTAACTTGTAGGCGATGGTAGAACCACCGGCACCGCTACCAATAATGATGATGTCGTATTTATTGTTCATAATACTTTGCGTTAAGGACAGCAGCGCCAACAAAAAATCCACCGGAGCTCCGATGGATTGATATTCTAATTTAAAAGGCTGTCGTCAACCAAATTGGGTAGGGTGACTTTTAGCTTTGGCTCTGCTTCCATCGCCCTTTTGATTGCGAAAATCGCGCCATCGTTCCGCGCCCAGCTGCGTCTGGCAATGCCGTTATTGACATCCCAGAACAGCATCGACTTCAATCTGCGCTCTGCATCTTCTGAACCGTCGAGCAGCATGCCGAAACCACCGTTGATCACTTCGCCCCAGCCAACACCGCCACCGTTGTGGATGCTGACCCAAGTCGCGCCGCGGAAACTGTCGCCGATAACGTTTTGCACCGCCATATCAGCGGTAAAGCGTGAACCGTCGTAAATGTTGGAGGTTTCGCGATACGGCGAATCTGTTCCCGAAACATCGTGGTGGTCACGACCGAGAACCACCGGACCGATCTCGCCGGCTTTAATAGCATTGTTGAATGCCTGAGCAATTTTCATCCGGCCTTCGGCATCAGCATAAAGAATTCTGGCTTGCGAACCCACCACCAGACGGTTCTCCTGTGCGCCACGGATCCATTGGATATTATCGGCCATCTGTTGTTGAATTTCCTCGGGCGAATGCTGCATGATTTCTTCCAGAACTTTACAGGCGATTTCATCGGTTTTCTGCAGATCTTCGGGCTTGCCACTCGTACAAACCCAACGGAATGGTCCGAAACCATAATCAAAACACATCGGTCCCATGATGTCCTGAACATAGCTCGGGAATTTAAATTCGCGACCGAGTGTTGGATGTTCAGCCATTACATCGGCGCCGGCGCGGCTGGCTTCCAAGAGGAAAGCATTGCCGTAATCAAAGAAATAGGTACCGTTATCGGTATGGCGATTAATAGCCGCTGCCTGACGACGCAGACTTTCCTGAACTTTAGCTTTAAACAGTTCCGGCTCTTCGGCCATCATACGGTTGGACTCTTCAAAACTCTGACCCGCAGGATAATAACCACCCGCCCACGGATTGTGGAGCGATGTCTGATCTGAACCAATATCCACTTTCAGATTCTCATCGGCAAATTTTTCCCAAACATCTACTACATTGCCCAGGTAAGCCAGTGAAACGGTTTCCTTATCCGCCTGAGCTTGGCGAACTCTTTCGGTCAGCTCGTCCAGATCGGTGTGGATTTCATCAACCCACTTCTGATCATGACGAATTTGGGTGATTTTTGGATTTACTTCAGCACAAACCGTTACGCAGCCGGCGATGTTACCGGCCTTTGGTTGAGCGCCGGACATTCCACCCAGACCTGAAGTCACGAACAGTCTGCCTTTCGGATCTTTATTAATCTTGCGGAAAGCGTTTAAAACAGTGATCGTAGTACCGTGGACTATTCCCTGCGGCCCGATGTACATATAACTGCCGGCAGTCATCTGGCCGTATTGCGAAACACCCAAAGCGTTGAACTTTTCCCAGTCGTCTGGCTTGGAATAGTTAGGAATTACCATACCGTTGGTCACCACCACGCGCGGCGCGTCTTTATGCGACGGGAACAAACCCATCGGGTGGCCGGAATACATCACCAGCGTCTGCTCATCGGTCATTTCTGAAAGATACTTCATGGTCAACAGATACTGCGCCCAGTTCTGGAACACCGCACCGTTACCGCCATAAGTGATCAGCTCGTGCGGATGTTGCGCCACGGCATAATCCAGGTTGTTTTGGATCATCAGCATAATCGCTTTCGCTTGGTCAGAACTTCCCGGATATTCTTCGATCGGTCTGGCTTTCATTTCGTAATCAGGCCGGAAACGGTACATATAAATTCGACCGTATTTTTCAAGTTCGTCTCTGAATTCCGGTAAGAGTTCAGCGTGGAACCTCGGATCGAAATAACGCAGTGCATTTTTTAAGGCGAGCTTTTTCTCCTCGTCGGTCAAAATCTCTTTACGCTTCGGCGCATGGTTGATCTTCGGGTCGTAGGGTTTCGGCTGTGGCAGTTCGGCGGGGATGCCTTGTTTTATCTGTTCCTGAAAAGTCATGTCAGCAGTTAAAATTTATGCAGCCGAAGTTACAAAAAACCGCGCGCACATGGAATTGAACGGCTGAAAAGCTATCTTTGCCGCAGGTTTCCATAAAGGGTGAATCGTGTGAAAATCACGAACTGTCGCGCAACTGTAATCTGCCGTTTGGCGGAAAGTCAGATCCCCGGACGCCTGCTTTCGCGATTGAAGTAGAATCTCTGTTATTCTGCTCTTTCAGCTTTTAACCAAATAAGACAGAGATGAATCTTGAACTGAAAAAACAACTTGCGGAGACCCGCGTCTTCAAAGTTGTATTCCCGAAAATCACCAACCACCACAACACCATGTTCGGCGGCACCGTTATGGAAATGATGGACGAAGTTGCCTTCATGACGGCGACGCGCTTCTGCCGCAAACCGATAGTCACCGTAAGCAGTGACAAGATCGACTTTAAAAAACCGATACCGTCCGGTAGTCTGGTAGAACTCATAGGCAATATCACGCGCGTGGGCACCACCAGTGTAACGGTGCAGGTGGATATCTTTTTGGAAAATATGTACGCCGAAGGCCGAGAGAAGGCGGTGTCGGGACAATTCTCGCTTGTAGCCGTGGACGAAAATATGAAGCCCGTACCCATATTTGCCGAGGTCTCTGTATGCTAATTGTGTTTGCCGGCACAGCTTTTGAAAATATCAGAAGTACTAAAACGCTTGATTATGAGACTCTTCATCATACCTTTATTTTGTACCTCGTTTTTATTTGCCTGCAACAAGCAAGCATTGGACACGGTTTCGGCCACAGATTCTACCGCTATGCCATTCACGCAAGAGCCGAGCATTGAGAAAGTTCCGAACGATGGAAGATTGTACGTTTCGCAAGACGGACAATACCGCTTCCGCGTACTGGAGGAAAATCCCAAAACTCGCGAACTGATATTCAAAAACGATGTCAGCGGCCGAATCTACAGCATGCACCAAACGATCTCTGCCGACGGCGCCCGATATGAAGACAAAGACGGCAACTATATGTGGCTGAAAGGCGACAATTTTATGTTCGGCACCAACGGAACCGAAACCGCCAACGGAACCATTGCACGCTAAGACAAGCTGTCCTTAGCCTTGGAAACGCTTGAGATCTATTTCCATCGGTAGTTCTTCGCCGTTGTCAACGAGGTCGAAAAGATGCTGTGAGAAATAACAGGCATTGAGGACGCCGCGTGCGCCCAAGCCATTAAATACAAATAGATTCGGATGGTCGATATGCTGGCCCAGAATCGGTCGTCGGTCGGCCACTGTCGGTCGGTAGGCTGTATTGACAGAAGCAACGGTATATTCTTCAGGGTAAAATTCTTCGAGACCTTTTCTTAATTCTTCCACCGCTTTTTCGTCTGTTTGACTACCGTTACCGAAGCGATCATACGTGCCGCCGTAATAGTAACCGCCGTCGGATTTCCGGAAGAGAAAATGCTTCTTTTTGAAAATATGTTTTTCCGTGTCGGTTGACAGTTGCAAATCAAAGTTGTGGCCTTTATTGGGATGGATCGGCAAGTTTCTAAAAAATGGATTTTCGCGCACGCCGATGCCTTCTGCAAAGATGATTTTCTCAAATACGTTTTCCCTGTAGTTTCCTGTTACGGCCTTGAATTCCGTATAATCAAACTCGTCTTTCAACAAATTCCGCTCGCTCAAATAGCCTGACATTCCCGAGAAGAATCCACCTACATCGATTCGACACGAATGATTGACACGTCCGCATCCGAAAGGATTAACCACCGAGCCCGCCTCCTCAAAATCGGTCGCGAGAAAATCTTTCAGATTATCATCCTGCGCTTTTTTCAGCCATAGTTTTCGCTCGTTCTCGTCATGGAATATGCGCGAGATCTGCTCCTCTATCAGATAATTCCG
>RDDY01000354.1 GCA_003852805.1 Chryseobacterium sp. | reverse complement strand
TCCTGCCGCATATGAAAGAAGGCAGTTCGATCATCAATACGAGTTCGGTAACGGAACCTTGTATAAAAAATGCCGACGAAAGGCCGGCATTTAGAAATTGTTTGAATTTACTGTTAATCGCTTGTCACACCGCCGATAACACCGATGATCTGGCCCGAGACATACGACGAGCAAACGGGCGAGGCCAAGAAAACGTATGCCGGCGAAAGCTCTTCGGGCTGCGCCGCGCGCTTCATCGGCGACTGCGCACCAAATTCTTTGATTTCATCGGGTTGCCGGTCGGCGGGATTAAGCGGAGTCCAAACGGGGCCCGGCGCGACGGCATTCACGCGGATTCCCTTGTCCACCAAATTTTTGGCCAAGGCTTTCGTAAAGGCATTGATGCCGCCTTTGGTCAATGAATAATCCAACAATTTCTCGCTGCCAAACAGCCCCGTTACCGAACTCGTATTGATGATCGAACTGCCTTCTTTCATATGCGGCAGGACGGCGCGCGCCATGTGGAAATAGCCGTAGAGATTGGTTTTCAATGTTGTGTCGAAATGCTCGTCGGTAATGTCTTCCAACTTTTCGGCGTGTTCCTGAAAGGCCGCGTTGTTGACCAAAACATCTACCTTGCCGAAGTCATTGACCACCTGCTCTACCACATCGTTGCAGAAATCGGGATCACTGACATCTCCGGAGTAGGTGACGGCTTTTCGACCTTCGGCTTCCACGTCTTTTTTTGTCTGCTCGGCATCTTCGTGTTCGCTCAGATAAACAATGGCCACATCGGCGCCCTCGCGCGCGAATAAAATGGCCACCGCGCGGCCGATGCCCGAATCTGCACCCGTTATGATGGCGACTTTATCTTTGAGCTTGTCCGAGCCTTTGTAATCCGGCGCTTTGTATTTCGGTTGGAGATCCAAATCTGCTTCCTTGCCCGGTTTGTCCAGTTGGGTATCAGGATACGGCGGCTCCGGCTGTTCTCGTTTGCCCGCTTGCACGGCGTCGTTCTGTTTCTTTTCTTCTGCGGATTTCTTCTCGCGCTCGTTCGTCTCTTGCTGAATCTTGCGGTATTTTTCAGCCGTCTGCTCGGCGCGCTGTCTGTGCTTGTCAAAATCTTTGTTCATTGTGATCGGTTTTAGGTGTTAAACTTACAGAGTATCAAAGATTGTGCGACAGAGCCTGCAACCGCGATGTTAAAAGAACGAGCAACCTTAGTTTTCTTACTCTGCCCCGGTTTTCGCAGCCAGCCTCAGTATATCACCGAAAACACCGCGGGCTGTGACCGCAGCGCCTGCGCCCGCCCCACGAATGATGATCGGGTTGCTTCCGTAACTTTCGGTATAAATCTGGAATAAACTGTCGGACTCCGTAAGTTGCCCCAGCGGCGATGCTGCCGGCACCTCATCGAGATAGGCGCGCAGCGTACCTTTTTCGCCACTCAAATCACCGCTCAAATCTCCGACGTAGCGCAAAACCTTGTCCGCAGCCAAATTCTCCTTACGCTTATCAAACCTCGCATCCAAGGCGTCGAGGTTCTGCAAGAACTCGGTAATCGGCAGGGAAGTTAAAGAATCAGGAATGAGGTTTTCAATTTCAATTTCGCTGAATTCATTTCGCAGGTCCAGTTCCCTTGCCAAGATCAGCAGTTTTCGCGCCACATCGTTGCCCGAAAGATCTTCTCGCGGGTCCGGTTCGGTGTAGCCGTTTTGTGCCGCTTCCTTCAAGACCTCGCTGAACCTCACGTTCTCGCCGGAAAATTTGTTGAAGATAAAACTCAGGCTTCCGGAAAAAACTCCGCGTATGCGTGTGATGTTTTCGCCCGACAGATGGAGCAGTTTAATGGTGTCGATCAACGGCAGGCCTGCACCCACATTCGTCTCGTACAGATATTCCTTTCTGTGGATTTTCAGGCTTTCCCGCAATTGAACATAAGAGTCATAAGAGAGCGTGTTGGCCACTTTGTTGGACGAAACCAAGTCAAAACCACCGCGCACCAGCGTAATGTAATTTTCGATAAACAACGCACAGGCGGTATTGTCTACGGCAATCAAATTCTCGAGGTGGTGCCTTTCTGTATATGCTATGACATCATTTATGGAATACGGTTGCCCTTCTCCGTTCAGCCGTTCCTGCCAATCCTCGCCGATACCGTTTGCATCCCGCAGCAGTTTTTGAGAATTGCCGATGGCAAAAATATTCAGTCGAATGTTTTTGCGCCGCTCGATGGCTTCGGCCGATTCTTGGATTTGCTTAATCAAGGTTCCGCCGACCGTGCCGTGTCCGAAGATGGCCAGGTTTACTTTCTTGGACATGCCAAAAATCCGTCCGTGGATGACGTTCACTGCTTTCTTTGCCTCCGAATCTTTTACCAAAACACTTACGTTCCGGCCCGTCAGTGAATTGCTGAAAAGCGTTGGAACGATTTTGTTTTTAACAAGCGCGGAAAAAGCTCCATCAAAATTCTTCAACTCAATTCCTACAATAGAAATGACCGACAAGCCCTCCTGAACACCGACCGCACTGACGTCTCCTTGTTCGATGTCGACCGCGAATTCCCGCTTCAACGCCTCTGCTGCCGAGGGCCCGTCTGTCGCTGTCACCACAAAGCCCAATCCGCGTTCGGAGCTTCCTTGGGAAATTAATCCGACGCTGATGCCTTCTGCAGCCATTGCCTTGAAGACTCTGCCATCCACGCCGACCTTGCCCAAAAGCCCCCTGCCCTCCAACTGCACCAGGGAAACGCCGGTCTTCGCCGAGATTGATTTGATTCCCGACCGTGTGGGGTTTGCCGACACCACGGTTCCACTGTTTTCAGGATTCAAAGTGTTCAGGATGCGCAACGGAATATTGTTTCGCAACAACGGAACGATGGTCTTTGAATGGAGGATCGACGCGCCGAAGGTGGCCAGCTCTGCTGCATCGTCAAAATGAAGGTCTTCTATTTTGCGCGCCTCTTTTACCCAATCGGGGTTCGCAGTGTATATTCCGTCTACGTGGGTAAAGTTCTGCAGTTCCTCGGCATCGAGAAAATCTGCCAACAGTGCTGCCGAATAATTGCTGCCGTTCCGCCCCAGCGTCACTGTATCTCCGTCAGCGGTAGCGGCAATAAAACCCGTCACCACCGGAATTGCCGCTTTGTCGAGGCGCGCGAAATAAAGCTTTGTTTTCTCTCTTGAAAGCTTATCCTTTATCAAGGCGTTGCCGTGGTGTAGGCCGGCTACAAAGAACTCTCTGCTGTCTATGGAGACTGCACCGAGGCCGCGGTCACTCAGTTGCTCCGCTAAAATTCGCGCGGCGATGAGTTCACCGAAGGCCAGTACCCGGTCCTTTATCTTACGGTTGTATTCGCCCAACAGCGATACACCTTCCAGCAATTTCCTCAGTTGGTCAAACTCGGTTGAGAGATCGTGCCCGCGGTGAAAATCAAGCTCTGTGAACTTTTGAAATTCCGCCCGGTATTCCTGTTTTTTTGCGAGTTCTAACAGTCGCTCCAAAATATCGGTTGTTTCTCCCACCGCCGAAACCACCACCGCAACGGCGCTTTCTTTTGCTCTGTTCGTGATTATGTCGATAACGAGGTCGAGCCCCGATTGCAGGGATTTCCCCCCAAACTTCAAAATTTTCATTTAAAAACAGGTTTCAATAAATTGTTCAATTGTTCATATTCTATCAGGAAAGCATCGTGGCCGTGCACGGAATGAATTTCCGAGAAGCTGATGTTGCCGGTGTATTGCCGCATAAAACCGTACGTCTCATACTGCTCGTCTCGGGTAAACAGCAGGTCGGAATCGATGGCGATGCAGTGGATACGGGAAGTTGTTTCCTTGGCGAACCGCGACAGACTTTGGTCGGTTTCGTCCTGCCCGATGGTCCTCAGCAGATGATTCATCAGCAGGTAAGCCTGAACGGTGAAACGCTCGGCAAGCGCGTTGCCGTGGTGGTTCAGCCAGGCTTCCACTTCATATAACCCGTTGTTCTTTCGTCGGCTGAATCGGGTCCGGAACGATTGCGGGGCACGGTACAGCAGCATGGCGTGCACCCGGGCCGTTTCCAAAGGTTTTGAACTGCTTTTCAAAATGCTCTCCTGCGCCAGACAATTTGCTATCAACCAATCGGAACTGCGAACGTTGCAAGCGATCGGTATTACATGATCGATGGATGCGGGCCGTAGCAGCGCCATTTCCCAAGTGATGCCGCCGCCCAAACTGCCGCCAACCGCCGCGTAGAGTCTCGCAATTCCAAGTGCGTCGAGGGCTTTCCAAAACAGGTCGGCGATTTTCTTGGTGGTGAAAACTTCGTAATCGTCGATAAGCGCTCCACCGCCGAAACCGTTGCCCGGAATATCGAAAGCAATCAAAGTATAACGCTCCGGATCGATCACCTCATCGACCATTTTCCGCCACCATCCGCCGTCGCCCGCCACGTTGCTGTTGCCCGTCAGCGCGTGGTTTACCAAAACGACGGGCGCCGTTCCCAAAGCTTGGCCATAGGTTTGGAAGCTTAATGAGAAATCATGCGCCGCGCCGTTCGGCGAATTGTCTTCAATGGTAACTTTCTGAAGTACGCCCATTTACAATCGATCTAATACACTCGATAAGTCTGCCTTCAAATCCTCCACATCTTCGAGGCCGACAGACAAGCGCAGCAGTTCGGGCGTCACACCGGCGGCACGTTGCTCGTCCTCAGACAGTTGTTGGTGCGTGGTAGACGCAGGATGAATGACCAAGGATTTGGTATCGCCAATATTGGCCAAAAGCGAGAACAGTTTGGTTTCGTCTGCCAACTTCTTTGCGGCGTCGTAACCTTTCTTCAGGCCCAGCGTTACAATACCGCTTTGTCCTAACGGCAGGTATTTCTGCGCCAAGTGGTGGTATTTGGACGATTTCAAACCCGGATAATTTACCCAAGCCACCTCATCGTGTTGTTCGAGCCATTGGGCCAGTTCCAAGGCATTCTCGCTGTGTTTCTTCAGGCGCAACGGCAAGGTTTCCAAGCCTTGGATGATCTGAAAAGCATTGAACGGACTCAGCGCCGCGCCCAAATCACGCAAACCCTCGATGCGTATTTTGGCTATGAACGCCGCGTTACCGAAAGCCTTATTGTAGACCAGGCCGTGGTAGCCCGGAGAAGGCTGTGAAAATTCAGGAAACTTGCCGTTGTTCCAATCGAATTTGCCCGCATCGATAATGGCACCGCCGAGCGAGGTGCCGTTGCCTACCGCATACTTGGTCAATGAGTGAAGCACGATGTCTGCGCCGTGTTCTATGGGACGCAGTAAATAAGGCGACGCCACTGTATTGTCCACGATGAAAGGAATTTTCAGTTCCTGCGCCAGTCGGGCCACAGCCTCCAAATCGATGATATCCAATTTCGGATTGCCAAGGCTCTCGACATAAATTACCTTGGTATTCTCGGTCACCGCTCTACGGATATTTTCTACCCGGGAAGCATCGACAAAGCTTGTACGGATATTGAAGCGCGGCAGAGTCACATTCAGGAAATTAAAGGTGCCGCCGTAGAGACTGCCCGAAGCGATGAGGTGATCGCCCGAGCGCAATAAAGTCAACAGTGTTGTGGATACTGCCGACGCGCCCGAGGCCGTAACCACGGCACCGATGCCGCCTTCCAAAGCCGCCAATCTTTTTTCCAAAACATCGTTCGTCGGATTGTTCAGACGGGTGTAGATGAAGCCCGGTTCGGCCAACTCAAATATCGAAGCGGCGTGGTCTGCGTTGTCAAACTCGTAAGCTACGGTCTGATAAATGGGCACGGCGCGGCTGCGTGAAGTCTCGTTTACATTGTGTCCCGCGTGGAGTGCTTGTGTTGAAAATTTGCTCATTTTATAAAGGTTTAAAGATTAGCTGGTAAAAGAAAAAGTCCTCTCGGCGCTGCCGAAAGGACTTTGAATTCATTGGATCAATTCTTTCACTTCAGGCAACGTGGGGGCGGGGACATCATCATGTCCATCATCATTTTTGCCATCATGTTCAGAATCGCGTTCATATTTAAAGAATAAAAAAAGCCTTTGCGTAGTGCAAAGGCTTATCGTGTATTTTATGTCGTTCTATTATACAACCCACAAGCCTTGCGCGTTTCCGCACATCATCATAGCTTGCATATTTGTATTCAGATTGTTCATTTTGTTTGACTTGACAAATATTCAAAAATATTTTTGAGAAAAGCAAGGGGGGGGGGTGAGATTCCTGCAGTGTGATTTAAACACGGAGGGCACAGAGGTTGGGCGGAGGGCACAAGGGTCCTCACCCCAGCCCTCTCAAAAGGAGAGGGAGTTTTGTTTCGTGTACCTTTTGATGTCAACTGCAAGCATGAACCGTCCAAGTATTGTTGAGATTCCTGCGGAATGACAAGAGGGAGTGCTTTCCTTCGGTGCAGGCAGTGCGATTTGTAACTCTGAATGGCGTTTGCGCACCGTAAGTCATCCGGCACTTTTGCCATCCTGAAAGGATCTAAACCGCAACTAGGATGACTGCTTCTCAAATGCCGTTGAGATTCCTGCGGCGTGAAAAAGAGAGCGCTGTCTAAACCACAACAGACACAAAAGCTTTTGACACGTAAGTCACTTTAGAGTCCTGATGTGACGTTGTCAAAGTGCACAAAAGTTTAAAAGTCTGACGACTTTTTGGGAAGGCGTTCTTGTTGGTGGTCTTGAAACAAAATTGATCGCGTTTGTAACGGTTTAGATTCCTCCGGAATGACAAGAGATGCTGCTTTTCTTTCTGAGGGGGATGAACCACTAAAAGACAGAGGTTATGGGCCGTAGGTTTTTAGCTGCCGCACTGACTGATAAAAGGTAAATATGGCGATTTTAAGCGATCGTTAAACAGTTAGCTTTTTGGGTTCACTTCATGGACTATCCATGGACTATCTATGGAGTATCCATGGAGTATCCATGGAGTATCTAACTTCCACCCCTGCCCTCTCACAAGGAGAGGAGTTCTCAGAGCAGTACGGAGCACAGAGGCGGTGTGTTCATGATCCTCTAAACAAAGCAATCGCTCCTCATCCCGAACCTCTCCCAATAGAGGGAATGTGGAGGTGTTATGATTACGAGTCGTCAAAAATTTACCGAATGACAAAGCATGCCCTATATGACGGAAAGCGGTATACCTATCTCTGCGAGTAACGAAGCAATCTCCGCCGGTCAGGAGCGATCCGTCGTAGTTGAGGGTCGTGCCAAGAAGTTGCTGCCAGGACCGCTCGGGTTGTTGATGTGAGTGAGCCAACCGCCGATGTTGCATCGATGGCCAATGCTTTTAAGGCAGCTGCCAACTTTTTGTGCGAGACTTCTCATCGTGTCTATGACTTACCTGTTCGCGCGTTGGGATAACGCAGTTATTCGATGGCACCGCATTACTGTCCACAGCTGAAGCCGACGAACAAGCATTTTTTTGTCTAAATTTAACACCCTATTCTATTGAACAGAAAAACCACTCATGAGAAAAAAGCAGCTTCAACCTCAAAAAGCGCTCAGCCCCGCATACAGAAAATTTAATCCAGTGCAAGCCGATGTCGATAGGTTCGTAACGGAACTGGCGGCATGTATCGATACTATAAAATTGGTTGACGCTAAAAATGAGAGTGAAGAACACCTGAAATCGCCGATCAGGAAATTCTTTTCTTCTACCTTTTATTGTGACAATGAGATCAACACCAGAGAGAGAATTGACTTGGCTGTTTACCTGGGAAAGGATGCAAGCT
>RDDY01000084.1 GCA_003852805.1 Chryseobacterium sp. | reverse complement strand
GGATACAGCGTACGGATATCGATGATTTCTACTCGACCGTCGAAACTCTTGGCTGCCGCGCTCGCCCAATAAACACCCATACCGTACGTGATGATGCAGAGGCTGCGGCCTTTTTCGGTTTGATTGCGGTCCGCTTCCGAGACCACGCGGCCTTTCCCGAACGGCAGTATGTAATCTTCAGCCGGCTCGACGGTTTTGGCGGCATCGGTTCCGGGTACCTTTGACCAATAGAGTCCTTTGTGTTCCAACATAACCACAGGATTCGGGTCGTAATATGCCGCTTTGAAAAGACCTTTGAAATCTGCGGCATTGGATGGATAAGCTATTTTGATTCCCTTTATATTGGCCAGCATGCTTTCCACGCTGCCGCTATGATACGGTCCGCCGCCGCCGTATGCGCCGATGGGCACGCGGATGATGTTGCCGACGGGAAACTTGCCGTTGGACAGATAACAAGATTTTGAAATCTCGGTTACCAATTGGTTGATGCCCGGATAGATATAGTCGGCGAATTGCACTTCCACGATCGGTTTCAGACCCACCGCGCTCATCCCTACCGTAGAGCCGATGATGTAAGCCTCTTGAATGGCTGTATTGAAAACACGCTTTTTGCCGAACTTCTTCTGCAAAGTCACCGCTTCGCGGAAAACCCCGCCGATGAGTTCACCCACATCTTGGCCGTAAAGCAGCGCTTCGGGGTGCTTGTTCATCAATTCTTCGATGGCGTGGATGGACGCATCCACCATTACAATTTTTTGTCCGCCTACCGGGCTGCGTTCTCCGGTTTCCTCGGTAATCGGCGTGGGCGCGAAGACATGCTTTTCTACGTCTTCGGCCGACGGCTCGGGCATCGCAAGCGCTTTTTCAAAGTCGGCGCGAACGCTCTCTCGCGCATCTTTTTCTATGGTGTTGAGTTCAGTTTCATCGATACCTCCGTCCATCAAAGCGGCGCGGAGCAATACACCCGGATCTTTCTCGCTGTGAAGCTCGAAATCATCTTGCGGTCGGTACATTTCCCTGCGTACGCCGGAAGTGTGGTGGCCCAAGAGAACGGTCTTGGCACAAACGACTACGGGTTTTTGCTCGTTCCGTACAAAATCGACGGCTTTTTTCATGCCGTTGAACGATTCGGTAAAATCGGTTCCGTCAATCCGCATCCGCGCGAGTCCCGTGAAGCCTGCGGCATAATCGTAGGCGTCCATGGTGCGGGCTTCCTTCGCGGTAACGGAAATTCCCCAATCGTTGTCCTGAACCAAGTAAATAATCGGAAGCTGATGCAGTGCCGCAAACTGCCAAGCCTCGCTCACTTCGCCCTCGGTTACGCTGTTGTCGCCCAAGCTGCAAATCACAACGGGCGGAACCTCATAATTCCCCAAGCCCATTTCCTGCTTGTATTTCAAACCCTGCGCCACGCCTGTAGTGGGAATGGCTTGCATGCCGGTGGCGCTGCTCTGGTGGATGATTTTGGGCAATGCTTCATCGAGCGATGACGGATGGCTGTAATAGGAACGGCCGCCGGAGAAAGGATCATCTGCTTTGGCCAGCAGTTGCAGCATCAGGTCGTACGGACGGAATCCCATACCTAAAAGCATTGCTTCATCCCGATAATACGGACTGACCCAATCGTGGCTTTGCAGTTGATAAGCAGCCGCCAGTTGGATGGCCTCATGGCCGCGAGAGGTGCTGTGCACATAAGGTGTTTGTGCGCGGCGCTCATCATAGAGAATCGCAATCTCGCGTGCCTGCATCATGTGTGCGTATGCTTTCAGTAATAGTTCTGTCGGTAGAGTCTTCTTTAATTCTGCTTCCATATTCGCAAAGATAATTTTTTTTAATTACTGTTTAATGCTTGCGATTATGATTTTTTTATTGTCTTTAATATATTACGACTTGCTTTAAAATTAACTTTTATTGTAATTTCCATAATCAACATCATGTCATCTGAAGAGTCTTTATAATGCGCTATTTTTGCAGCAGAACTACTTTTATGGCTCTACAAATCATCAACCTCAGCAAAAAATACGGCGGACAAAGCGCGCTCTGCGACATCAATCTGGAATTTAACAAGAATGAAATTGTAGGCTTGCTGGGCCCGAACGGCGCGGGCAAATCGACTTTGATGAAGACCGTTGCCGGTGTACTGGATGTTGAGGAAGGTAAGGTGCTCTTCAATGGTACCAAACTATCGAAGCATCCGTTGGATGTGAAGAAGAATATTGGTTTCTTGCCCGAAAACAATCCGCTTTATGTGGATATGTATGTGAAAGAATACCTGCAATTTGTTGCCGATATTCACAAATGCCCGCGCCGCAGGATTGCAGAGGTTATAGGCTTGGTAGGTCTGAACCCCGAACAAGACAAGAAAATAAATCAATTGTCGAAGGGTTACCGACAACGCGTGGGGCTTGCCCAAGCCTTGATCCACGAACCCGAACTGCTGATTTTGGATGAGCCGACAAACGGATTGGACCCGAATCAGATTATCGAAATACGCAATCTGATCAAAGAAACCGCCGTAGACCGTACGGTTATTTTCAGCACCCACGTTCTGCAGGAAGTCGAGGCGCTCTGCACGCGAGTGGTCCTGATTCATCATGGAAAAATCATCAAAGATTTACCCATCGAAGCTTTTCTCTCAAAATTCAAAACCTTGGAAGAAGCCTTCCGCTTTTACACAGATGAACGGTCTGATTTTTAATAGCCCGCGTTAGCGGGTTCAAGCCGAGAAAAAACAGGTGCATTTTCCCAAGATTTTAGTTTTAAAAATTTCTTGGAAGATGTGGCGGTTTTCTATTATATTTGCATTTCACAAAATTGTTAAACCAAAATGTCAAGCGCGAAAAAAGACGATACGGAATCCCTGATTCGGCAGACGGCAAAGAACCTCTTTTTTAAAGAAGGCAGGTTTGGTGCTACAACGCAGGAAATTGCAGATGCCGCCCAAGTAAACCGTACGTTGATCAACTACTATTTCCGCTCCAGAGACAACCTTTTCAACATCATCTTCGAGGAAGCCTTGGCGCAACAGCGCGAAAACTTCGTGGCCATCCTTACTTCTGAAGAAAGACTTCGGAAAAAAGTCGAGCAATACGTGGAAGATTCGTTGATCTCTGCTCTGGAATATCCGTACTTGGAGATCTATATTGTTACGCAACTCAACCGCGGCAGCAGTTACCATGCTCAAAGACCCGACAGCAGCTTTAAAGAAGCGCTGCAACGAGAACTGGACGAGGCAATAGCCGCCGGCGAAGTAAATGAGATAAGTCTGCAGCAGTTCATTCTTAACATCGCATCGTTGGTGAGTTTTCCCATCTGCATGCGGCCCCTGCTGGAAGAAAGCCTGAACCTGAGCCGTGAGAAGTACAATGAACTCTTGTTGCAACGGAAAGAGATAATAATCAATACCATTTTTAATAACTGACGATGTCGTATAAAAAATTAGGAACAACACTGAGCTCCGCAGCACTGCTGGCGGCTGTGTTCTTCTCGTCGCCCATGCAGGCGCAGACAGACTCGCTTACCACAGTTCAAGCGGTAAACCCTGCGTCGGCCGAGGTAGTCAGCCTGAACGAGGCAGTGCGTTATGCTTTGCAACATAAAGCAGAAGCCCGAAAGGCGCGGCTGGATATCCAAAACGCTGAATATAAAATTACGGAGGCACGCTCCAACGCCTTGCCGCAAATTGCGGTAAACGGCTCGCTGACGTACAACGCAATCCTGCAGAAAAGTGCATTGCCGGGAGATTTCATAGGGGCTCCGGGCACGGTGGTTTTGGTGCCGTTCGGCCAAAAGTGGGGCAGCAACGTGGCGGCGGGACTCAATCAACAACTGTTCAATCAGCAAGTGTTTATCGGGCTGAAGGCTGCAAAGTCAACACGCGAGTTTTATCAGATTAACGCAGAACTGACCAACGAACAGCTGATCGAACGTGTAGCATCGGCCTATTATCAGGTTTTTGTGCAGCAACAACAGTTGGAGACCATCGATGCGAGTTTGGCGAATACGCGGAAAATCAAAAACGTGATTCAGAGCTTGTTTGACAACGGCTTGGCGAAGAAGATTGACCTCGACCGTATGAATGTGAATCTGACGAATCTGGAGACGAGCAAACAGCAATTGATCAATGCCGTTCAGCTTCAGCAGAACGCACTGAAGTTCTATATGGGAATGCCGATAGAAACGCCCATCCGCTTGGTGCGTGAAGACTTTGAACCTCGCGAGATTCTGGCAGACCGTACGTTGGACACAGCACAACTGACCGAGATCCGCCTGCTGAACAAACGCAAAGAACTGCTGACCTACAACAAAAAAGCAGAGGAAGCGGCTTATTATCCTTCGCTGTCGTTGACGGCCAATTACGGCTTCATCGGTACGGGCAGCAAATTCCCGATTTTCACCACCAAAGAACAGGGGACTTATTGGTCAGATTTCTCCGCCATCGGTTTAAATCTGAATATCCCTGTTTTCTCGGGTTTCCGTATAAAATCGAGAGTGCAGCAGGCGCAGATAGAACTTGATAAACTGGATGAGGACATCCGCGATGCCAACCTGAGCCTGAACCTTCAGTACCAAAACGCACGCACCCAGATAGAGAACAATCTGATTGCGATTGAAAATCAGCAGCAAAATGTGCAGTTGGCAGAGAATGTTTTGAACGACACGCGCAGCAATTACCAATACGGCTTGGCATCGTTGACCGATCTGCTGGACGCCGAGACGGCGCTTATCAACGCTCGGAACAATTATTCCAACTCTGTTCTTCAGCTGAAGTTGGCTGAGGTCCAGCTGTGGAAGGCCAACGGAACCATAGAATCAAAATTCAAATAATACTGTTAAAATATTCATATGAAACGAGGGAATATCATACTCATCATCCTTGCTATCGTACTGATTGGCCTCGGCGCGTATCAGTTGGCAAGCAACAAGAAAAAGAATCAGGCCGAGACCGCTGTTGTGGCGGAGCAGAGCACGGATACGCCGGTCAACATTGCCACGGCGCGCTATGAGCATCTGTCGGCCGACTATTCTTCCAACGGTAATTTCGAGCCGCTCCAAATGCTGAGCCTTTCGTCCGAAATACCGGGCCGAATTGTTCGCGTGCTGGTAAAAGAGGGTGATTACGTAAAAGTAGGACAAGTACTGGCCACCATTAAAAAAGACGCTGTGGAAGTGGAGAACACCACAGCTTTGGCCAACTATCAGAACGCCGTGGTAGACAATCAGCGTTACGAGAATGCTTACAAATCGGGCGGTGTTACCAAGCAGCAATTGGATATGTCTCGTCTGCAGCTGAAAAATGCCAAAGCGCAGCTGGAGCAATCCAACATCCGCGTGAACGATACCAACGTGCGCGCCACCATCAACGGAATTATCAACAAGCGCCATATAGAGCCGGGTTCCATCGTTTCTCCGGGTGTGCCGATGTTTGACATCGTAAACGTCTCAAAACTGAAACTGCGTGTAAATGTGGACGAGGCTCAGGTGGCTAATCTGCGTGTTGGCGACCGTATAAAAGTGAAAGCGAGCGTACTGCCGAACGAGGAGTTTAACGGCCGCATCAGCTTTGTGGCGCCTTTGGCAGATGCATCGCTCAACTTCCCTGTGGAGATTGAGGTAGACAATACCGGCAGCAGTCCGCTGAAAGCCGGCATGTACGGAACGGCATTGTTCTCGTCTAGCGAGGGCGGACAAACGCATGCTTATCTGACGGTGCCGAAAGATGCTTTTGTAAACGGCATCAGCAGCAACCAAATCTTTGTACTGAACAAAGACAATACGGTTAAGTTGAAAACGGTGGTCACGGGCGTTGTCTTTGGTGACAAAGTTCAAGTGGTCAGCGGTCTTAATGAAGGAGAGCGTGTGGTAACCAGCGGACAAATCAACCTGGTAGACGGCGCTAAAGTTAGGGTTCTGCAATAATTAAACCCGCAGAATCCCAATCAATTAAATAACAAACAACTGTGAAATTAGCAGAAATATCCATCAAGCGGCCAACGCTTGTGATTGTACTGTTCACCCTGCTCACCTTGGGCGGTCTGTTCAGCTACAAGAATTTAGGTTACGAACTAATCCCGAAATTCGACATTCCCGTCGTATCTATCTCTACCGTTTATCCGGGTGCGTCGCCGAGCGAGGTAGAAAACTCGGTAACAAAGAAAGTGGAGGATGCCGTGGGCTCCTTGGAGAATGTAAAAAAGATTGAATCCAAATCTTACGAGAGTCTCTCGGTCGTTATTGTCACGCTGAATACCGGCGCCGATACCGACTTGGCAATCAACGACGCGCAGCGCGAGATAAACGCCATCTTGTCTGATTTGCCCGACGATATACGAGCACCGTCGTTGCAGAAATTCTCCCTAAGCGACCTGCCGATTGTTACCATCGGTGCTACGGCAAACATGAACTCGGCAGACTTTTATGACTTGTTGGACAAACAGATTCAGCCCATCCTTTCCAGATTGCCGGGCGTGGCGCAGGTCAACCTGATCGGTGGACAGGAGAGGGAAGTGCGCGTCAATCTGGATCCCGCGCGTATGCAGGGTTACGGAATCTCGCTTCCGGAAGTGCAACAAGCAATTCTGAGCTCAAATATGGACTTCCCGACGGGTAGTGTAAAGACACGTGAGTCCAACACCATCATCCGTCTGTCAGGTCAGTACCGCAGCTTGGACGAACTTAACAATCTGGTGGTAGCCACCCGCAACGGTGCGCAAATCAGACTTTCTGAAATTGCCTTTGTGGAAAGTACTCAGAAAGATGTGGACAAGCTGGGACGCGTAAACCAGCAGCCGGCCATCCTGATGCAGGTGATAAAACAATCCGACGCCAACGCGGTAGAGGTAAGTGAGCTGACCCGCGCGCAACTGACGCGTCTGCAAAACGACTATAAAACACAAGGACTGAAGTTGGATGTGGTAAACGATACCTCCACCTTTACCTTGGTCGCCGCAGACAATGTGATGCATGACTTGGTGATCGCCATCTTTTTGGTGGCGGCAGTTATGTTGTTGTTCTTGCACAGTTTGCGGAACGCGCTCATCGTAATGGTGGCCATTCCGGTCTCGCTTATCGCTACCTTTATCGGTATTTATGTGATGGGTTATACGCTTAACCTGATGAGCTTGCTCGGTCTGTCGCTTGTGGTGGGGATTCTTGTAGACGACGCTATCGTGGTCTTGGAGAATATTTATCGCCACATGGAGATGGGGAAGGGAAAGGTACGAGCGGCCTACGACGGAGCCTCCGAAATCGGCTTTACGGTAACGGCCATTACCTTGGTAATTGTGGTGGTGTTCTTACCGATTGCCCTCAGCACCGGCTTGGTATCAAACATTGTGGCGCAGTTCTGCGTAACGGTAATTATCGCTACCTTGTTGTCGCTTTTGGCTTCGTTTACCATCGTGCCGTGGCTGTCTTCGCGTTACGGCAAATTGGAAATTCTGACCGGCAAAAACGGCTTCGAGCGATTTATCCTCGGCTTTGAAAAACAGCTGGATAAATTTACCAACTGGGTTTCCAATCTGCTGAAATGGTGCCTAAACCACAAAGCGGTTACGCTGGGCGTGGTGACGGCCTTGTTCTTCGGTTCGTTCTTATTGGTCGGCTTTGGTTTTATCGGTGGTGAATTCTTCGCCAAAACTGATAAAGGCGAATTCTTGGTACAGATCGAATTGCCGAAAGATGCATCGATCGAACGTACCAACATCATGACACAGAAAGCCGAAAACTTCCTGAAAAAACAACCGACGGTTACGCGCATGATTACCACCG
>RDDY01000039.1 GCA_003852805.1 Chryseobacterium sp. | reverse complement strand
TGAACAGAGAGCCCAGCTGGTACGCCATACCGATGTACTTGGCATTGCGCTGCAACAGAGATCCGTAATTGCGCTCTACATTACGATCAGATACTTGCTTGTAGTATTGATCGATTTCGTTAAGAACATTTCCGTAGGTTGCGGCATTTTCCGGCTGCAAAGCCCACGCGCGGAAAATCACTTCTTCTTTTTGCTTGTCGGCAATGGTACCGTTTTCAATAACCGCATCAATGGTACCTTGTCTGTTCTTCCAATAGTTGGCTACAGAAGCATAAGCGGACGCATAGCTCAGCTGAGTGGTTTTCTTTTGGTCCATGTGCTTTTTCATCACGTCCATCACCATTTTGGATGCGTCTACCCAAGCCGGATAATCTTTATTGATCAACTGTGCGATGCCGTAAGATGTCAAATAACGGTTGGTTCTTCCCGGATAGCCGACGATCATGGCAAAGTCGTTCGGTTCATAACCTTTCAGAGAAACCGGCAGGTGATGCTTCGGCTTCAGCGGCACATTGGCAGCGCTGTACTCCGCAGGGTTGCCGTTTTTATCTGCATAAACCCGGAAAATGGAGAAATCTCCCGTATGGCGCGGCCATTCCCAGTTGTCGGTATCGCCACCAAATTTACCGATGGACGACGGCGGCGTGCCCACCAGGCGGATGTCTTTGTAATCTTGGTAAACGAAGTAATAGAACTCGTTTCCGTTGAAGAAATCGCGCACAACCACCGTGTACTTTCCGTTCTCACTGTTCTCGGCTTGGATGGCTTTGGTCTCGGCATCGATCACAGCTTTGCGCTGTTCGGCCGTCATCTTGTTGTTCAGCTTGCTGTTGATGCGCTGCGTGGCATCATCCATTCTGACCAAAAAACGGACGAAGAGATCTTTGGAATTGATCTCTTGACCTTTGTTGGCCGCCCAGAAACCGTTTTTCAGATAATCTTTTTCCGGTGTGGAGGCGGCGGCAATGGCGCCGTAGCCGCAGTGGTGGTTGGTGAAAATCAAACCTTGGGGAGAGACAATCTCACCGGTACAGAAACCGCCGAAACTCACGATGGCGTCT
Source organism: Chryseobacterium sp. (assembly GCA_003852805.1). Lineage (GTDB taxonomy): Bacteria > Bacteroidota > Bacteroidia > Flavobacteriales > Weeksellaceae > Elizabethkingia. The sequence goes on along the minus strand of RDDY01000039.1, from coordinate 6,763 downwards.
TTCAGGCTGCTGTTGTTTACCGAATAGATTTCCTCTGCCGTCAGGTGCAGACCCTCTTTTTGCATGTCTACCTGATTCAGCCTTTTGATCAGCATCATCAGCCACATTCCTTCGTCTGCCTTTGCCGGGACAAAGCTCAGCGCAAAGACGAATAATAGAAACAGTTTTTTCATTGATGTAAATTTAAAGCGCTAATTTAATCATATTTGCGCCCGCAACAAAAGACAGGTCGGGGTTATGCCGCTGTTGGAATGCAATTTGTTTTACGAGGCTTCATTAACTAAAAAATAAACCATCATGAAGAAATTTCTGTTGACCGCAGCTTTCGCCTTATTTGCAGCGGTGCTGTTTACCTCTTGCGCCAACAAAGCGACGGCCAATTCTCAGCAACTCGCCCGCAAGTGGATGCTGGTTTCGTACAAAGATTATTCTAAGCAAACTTTGACGGATCGCAATGCGTATATAGATTTAACCAAGAGAAACGGCGACCAATACAGCGCCTACGCGGGCTGCAACCGCATGTTTTTTACCATGAAATCTCCGTCGGCAGGCAAGATAAACATCGGTCAAGTAGGTTCTACCATGATGTTCTGCGCCGATAAGATGGATGTAGAAGGAGACTTTGGCAAAGATCTGCCCGAAATGACGCAGTATAAAATAGAAGGACACAAACTGGTACTTACCGGCAACGGCAAGCGTATGGAGTTTGTAGCCGAGGATTGGGACTAATTCCGCTGCCTTTTATTTGGAACGGCAAAAGCTTAATTTTGTTGAATGCTTGAAAAGAAAGAACATAGTTATGAAAACGCGGTCCTCGTAGGGCTCATCACACGTGAGCAAGACGAGGAAAAGCTGGAAGAATATATGGACGAACTGGAGTTCTTGGCGTATACCGCCGGAGCAACAGTAGAGAAACGCTTCACCCAAAAACTTTCGCAGCCCGATTCTCGCACGTTTGTAGGAAAAGGAAAGGCCGAGGAAATAAAACAATACATTGACGAGCACAGCATCGATACCGTTATCTTCGATGATGAGCTCTCGCCATCTCAGCTGAAGAATCTGGAGCGCGAACTCAATGTAAAAATATTGGACCGCACCAACCTTATTTTGGACATATTCGCACAGCGGGCACAGACTTCTTATGCAAGAACCCAGGTTGAGCTGGCGCAATACGAGTATCTGCTGCCCCGCCTGACGCGGATGTGGACTCACCTTGAGCGTCAGCGCGGTGGTATCGGTATGCGCGGTCCGGGGGAAACCGAGATCGAGACCGACCGCCGTATCATCCGCGACCGTATTTCATTGTTGAAAGAAAAGCTGAAAACCATCGACAAACAGATGGCGACCCAGCGGACGAACCGTGGCAAAATGGTTCGCGTGGCCTTGGTAGGTTATACCAACGTCGGGAAATCTACATTGATGAACGCTTTGTCCAAGTCGGAAGTCTTTGCGGAGAATAAACTGTTCGCAACATTGGATACCACGGTACGGAAAGTGGTGATCGGTAACCTGCCGTTCCTGCTGACCGATACCGTAGGGTTCATCCGCAAACTACCGACGCAGTTGGTCGAGAGTTTTAAATCTACATTGGACGAGGTGCGCGAAGCCGATTTGCTGATTCATGTTGTCGATATTTCTCATGCGAGTTTTGAAGACCACATCCGCTCCGTGGATGAAGTTTTGGTTGAGATCAAAGCGGACGATAAGCCGAGAATCATTGTCTTCAACAAAATCGACAATTTCACCTACGAGCAAAAGGAAGCGGACGATCTGACGCCGGAAACACGCAAGAACATTTCACTCGAAGAATGGAAGCGCACCTGGATGGCCAAGGCCAAATATCCGACGGTTTTCATCTCGGCGATCACCAAAGAAAACTTCGGCGAAATGAAAAAATTGATCTACGATGAAGTGATGAAAATTCACATCAGCCGTTTCCCGTATAACGACTTTCTATTCGAATATTTCGATGACGAAGAAGGGCAGTAAAAACTGCCCTTTTTTATTTTGTATTTTCCAGCTTGGTCGCCGTCTCCATCTTAAAGCTCATCAGTCCCGAGATATTCCGGGCTTTATAAATCGCCATATCGGCGGTAATGCCCGTAAAGTTCTCGTTTACGGTTTCGGTCCACAGTTCCAGCCAGTGGTCGAAATGTCGTTTCTCCATCGGCACCTGAGCGTTGATCGGGAAATGCGCCGCCATCGGATTGCCTTTATAGGAAATTTGGCCGAACAGTAATGTTTCCCAAAATGCGTACATCTTCGGCAGGTGATGAGACCAGTTTACTTTGGCTATATCGTTGAAAAAGAACCCAATCGTGGCGTCGCGTCCCACTTTGTCATAAAAGCGGTTGACGAGCAATTCTATATCTTCACGGGTCTGTATATCTTTCATTTCAAATCTTTTTGCAAAATTAAGACTTTTTGGTCTGATTAATATCAGGAGCTTTTTCCCGCTGTCCGCTGTATCTTTTGTGCCGCCAAAGGCGGGGCGGCACAAAAGGATGCCGCTGCCATCGGGGCTAAGCAAGCAGCACTGCTTTCACCGGAAACAATTAATTTTGCACGGTGGATTTAGAACACTACAAAAATCAGGCAAGCAAGAAGCAAAAGGAGCATAAAAAGTTCTTGGAGCAGCTAAGAAAGAAACCGCCGAAAAACCTAGATTACCTCGCGCAGCAATGCCATGATGAGGTCTTTGAAAGCGTAGACTGCCTCAGCTGCGCCAACTGTTGCAAAACCACAGGTCCGCTTTTTACCGAGAAAGACATCGAGCGGATTGCCAAGGTCTTCCGCCTGAAACCCGCAGAGTTTGAAAACCGTTACCTGCGCACCGATGAAGACAACGACAAGGTCTTGAAAGAATTACCTTGCACCTTTCTAAACGCTGACAACACTTGCAGCATTTACGAACACCGTCCGAAAGCCTGCCGCGAGTATCCGCACACCGATCGCAAGAAAATCTACCAAATCAACAACCTGACGATCAAGAATACATTGATCTGCCCGGCAGCTTTTCACTTTGTCGAGAAGATGCAACAGCTGCTCAACAAATAACGGTTAAGTAACCTGATACTGTCTGCCCGAGAGCGTTCGGATATGGCCGTCCATCTCCAATTGCAGCAGAAGCGGCATCAGTTTGTGCGTAGGCAGCGCCGTGTGTACCGCCAAATCATCTAGTTGGATGCCGTCGTTTTCACGAATGGCGCAGAAAAGGAGTTCTTGTTCCTCGGTAAGCTTTGCAGGAATTTCCTTCGGCGAGAATAAGGAACCGACCTGCGGTGTCAATTCCGGTTGCAATTCATCGATGACATCTTGGCGGCTTACGATGATCCGCGCTTTGTGCAGTGCAATCAGCATATTGCAACCCTGGCTGTATCGGTCGGTGATTTTGCCCGGCAGCGCAAAAACCTCACGATTGTACTGGTTGGCAAAGCCGGCGGTGCTGATGGAGCCTCCTCCGTAAGCAGATTCCGTGACCACCGTTATGGGCGAGAGGCCGGCAACGATTCTGTTTCTGCGGATAAAGTTTTCCGGATTCGGATCTTGGGATGAATTGAATTCGGTAAGCAATGCACCGTTATCAGCCAAAATTCTTTCGGCCAACGCACGGTGCTTGGCGGGATACAATCTGTGAAATCCGTGCGCCAAAACCGCAACGGTAGGCAGCCGGTTCTGCAACGCCTCGGCGTGTGCGTGGCCGTCGGTTCCCAATGCCAGACCACTGACGACGGTTACGGGCTTGCCCTTTAACTCCGCGCACAATTCTGTAATAAAAGATCGGCCATATGCCGTGGCATTGCGCGTACCGACAACGCTAAGATTGGTGCGGGTTTCATCCCAATTGCCTTTCTGGTACAGAACCGCAGGCGCATCTTCGCACTCGGACAAAAGGTTCGGCAATTCATTCAAATGCCTGAGTCTGATGCGGATGTTGTTTTTTTCACAGTATTGCAATTCTTTCTCGGCAAACGTCAGGTAGTCATCGTTGCCGAGTTCCTTGACGATTTGTGCGCCTATTCCATCGGCTTTCATCAACAAATCTTTGCGCAGGTGCCAAGCCTCCTTTGCCGAGCCGGCCAACTGTATAAGCTTTCGGAAATTGATATCGCCGATGAGCGGACTTTTCCGCAATGCAATGGAGTAAAGAATTTCTTCTGACATGGGACTTTTCAAAAATAATCAAAATCCGTCGAGAATATACCTTGTTATTTTTCGCGCTTTCGCAGTTCTTCCAAATGCTCCCACAAATCATCTTTTTTCAGTTGCGGCATTTCCTCGAAATCTTGCGGATGCTCTTCCCGATATTTTTGCCAAAGACGGTCGTCCTTTTCATTATAATATCGTGGATATTCCCAAATGTATTTACGCTTGCGTTCGCCCTTCTTCCGAAACAGATAAGCCAAGCCAAAACCGACGGCCGCGCCCGCCAAGTGAGACTGCCACGAGACGCGGCTGGGCTCTTCCAGGCTGAAAAGCAACTCCTCGGGCACCATTCCCCAAATCATGCTGCCATAATAAAAAGCAACCACTAAAGAAACAGTGAGCAGCTTTAAATCCCAACGCAATACGCCGCTGAAAAACAGGAAAAAGGCAAGCATGTACACAATGCCGCTGGCGCCAATGATGCACGCGCGGAAAGAACCGTGATAAAAACTGTCGGGCGGCAGCAGCCATACCAAGAAGCCTGCGGCCACCCAGCCGATGATCAGCACGCGTGTGGCAATGCGGGAGTAAAACTGATACAGCAAGAAACTAAGCACAGCCAACGGCAAAGAATTGCTGACGATGTGGTCAAAACTGCCGTGCAAAAGCGGCGAAAACAGAACCCCGGCCAGACCCTCGGGCGCACGCGGAATCAGGGCGCCGCGGCATCCGCTGAAGAGGCCGATGTGTTGCAAGAAGAAAACCACCCAGATAACGGTCAACAATAATGCGGGTACCAGAAAAGTTTGCAGGCGGAATATTCTTCTCATAACGCGTCGTTATTCAAATGTACAGCCAAAAAGCAAGACGGGAAAATTTGGCAGCGGTCGCCGGTTTACCCTCGGTTCCCTTTGCCGATAATTGTTGTAATTTTGAGCGTTTTTAAAAGCTTCAAATTCTCCATGTTCAGGACGTTTGCCTTCGTATTTCTTTTTTCTGCCCTAAGCGTTGCGGCGCAACAGACGCCTCACCGCAAGACCATAGATTCTCTTTCTCGCCAACAGTGGGATTCCGCAGGCGTAGATCTAGACAGTTTGGCGGATCTGAAATTGGTTCGGATTCCGTACAAACCGGCGGATACCATTATGATTCGGAAAGCGGTGATTGTGCCCGATGCGTCAGAGAGCGTACCCATCACGCCTTATATGCTGATGAAATCTGAGGTAGAAAAACGCTGGTTCTTCTTCGGCCAAAACAGTTTGCTGTTCAACCAGTCGGCTTTTTCCAATTGGTACGCGGGCGGCAACAACAACTTCGGCGTTTTGGGCAAGGTAAACTACAACATCGCTTACAAGAACCGTCGGCACTTCTTGGACAACAACATCCAAATGGGTTACGGCTTGGTATCGTCCACAGGCCAGTCGCCGCGCAAGACCGATGATTACATCAACATTCTGACGAACTACGGCTATGATCTGGGCCGAGATGTTTACCTGTCTACGGGTTATCAGTTCCGCACGCAGTTTCAGCCCGGCTATGATTATGCGTTGACGCCCAACCCGGTGTATGAAGACCGCATCTCAAAATTTATGGCGCCGGGCTATCTGAATGTCGGTATCGGTCTCTCGTACAATCCGAGTGAAAACTTCCAAGTAATCTTCCGTCCCGCAACGGGCAAATTCACTTTTGTCTTGGACGAAAAACTGCAAAAAAAAGGTCGTTTCGGTTTGGAACGCGACGGTCAAAGTGTGCGCACCGAGATAGGCGCGATGGCCAACGTATTATACAAGCTGAAGATTATGGACAACATGAGCTACACGAATCAGCTCACTTTATTCTCCAACTACGCCAACCACCCGGAGCGCGTAGACATTATGTACAACGGTGTTTTGGACATCAAGTTCAACAAGTTTATATCGACCATCGTAACCATCGACCTGATGTACGACCATGACCAAATGCAGGCTCTCCAACTGAAACAAACCTTGGGCGTCGGCTTCTCTTACGACCTCGGTTTCCAGTTGAAAGAACGACCTGACAAGAAGAAGTTGATTAAACCGTTTTTGTAGAAGCTGAACAACCGACGATTTATAGAGAGCGTTGAAGGTTTGGTTGTTTTGACTCGCTTGCTACTACCTGTTGGTAGCGAAGTGAGGGCACTCCGCGCAGCGGTACAATCATCTATCGGAATCCTTGCCGTATCGCGTCAAGATTAAAACGCCTTGGTAGTCATTGCGTTTCGTGCCTTGCAGAATAATGGTGTCCTTGTTGTAAAACAGCACCTTACTATTTCGTTTATGATGGTACCCACTGATCGGATTTCTCACTGATTCAATGCTCACCATCGAATCATTTATGATAAACCATCGTTCGGGGTTATATCTGTCATCTTTTGGTATTGTATCCAATTCTCGTGTGGTAGCATTGTTTATGTATTGAATCTGCCGTCCGTCTCTGAAAAATTCTTTAACCCTATAAGGATATAGCGCATGTTCTTCGTCGATGCTGTAACTATACCACTTCTTGCTCGTCTCACCTGCAAAAGCAGACCGCAGTTTCTCTTCGCCGCTCTCTTTGCAAGAATGAAATGAGAGCGCTACCGTAATGATCATCGCCA
>RDDY01000301.1 GCA_003852805.1 Chryseobacterium sp. | reverse complement strand
TGTTGGTTGTTCGTCGAAAGCCCTCGGAAAAATGCTTGACATAATTCTTCTCGCGGATCTTCATGACAATGCCGTAGCCGCCACGCCCGGGATTGCCGCTGCATGCCCCGTCGGTATAGATTTCGATTTTCAATATGCTTTGCTTTAGAACGGCATATCCTCGTCGTCGTCATCGTTCATTGCCGAACCTGACAACGGTTTGGAATCAGACGGCGGCCCGAATGCCGCGCTCGGATCAATGGTGGTTTTCAGCTGCTGGAAGAAGCTTTGATCGTTATTATTGGTAAAGCTGTTTTCAGTGCCGCCGCCGTAACCGAAGACATCCAGATCGGCAAACTTTGCCATCTCTTTCATGAACGAGAGGCGCACATCTGCCGTAGAACCGTTACGGTGTTTGGCGATGATCAGTTCTGCCTGATTGGCCGACGGCGTCTCATCTTCCCACATATCTATTTTATAATATTCGGGACGGTAGATAAAGGATACGATGTCGGCATCCTGTTCTATGGCGCCCGATTCCCGGAGATCGGACAGTTGCGGGCGTTTGTTTGGTCGGGTTTCCACGGTTCTGGAGAGCTGAGACAACGCAATCACCGGCACATCCAACTCTTTTGCAATAGCTTTTAAGGAGCGTGAAATGGTGGCGATTTCCTGCTCACGGTTCCCTGCACCTTTGCCTTGGTTGGCCGTCATCAGCTGTAGGTAGTCTACCATGATGATGCGCACGCCGTGCTGCATCACCAATCGGCGGCACTTTGCGCGGAAATCAAAGACCGATAGTGCGGGCGTTTCATCTATATAAAGCGGTGCATTTTCTAAGTTGGAAACATTGCTGAACAGTCTTTCCCATTCGTCGTCTTCCAAGGTTCCTTTGCGCAGCTTTTCTGAACTAATGCCTGTCTCGGAAGCGATCATCCGCGTGATCAACTGTACCGATGCCATCTCTAACGAGAACAAAGCCATCGGGATCTTATGTTCCACGGCTATGTTTCGGGCCATCGAAAGCAGGAAAGCGGTTTTACCCATGGCGGGACGCGCTGCGATGATGATAAGGTCGGAAGATTGCCATCCGCCGGTCTCTTTGTCCACGTCTCTGAAGCCCGACGGAATGCCCGAAAGTCCTTCGCGGTCGCGCAGAGATTTTATCTTTTCCACCGCTTCGCGCACCAGTGAGT
>RDDY01000151.1 GCA_003852805.1 Chryseobacterium sp. | reverse complement strand
AGACCTCGCCGTAGATATAGACGTCGTAGCCGCCGATCATGTCCCGGAAACCGCTGACGGCCAGAGCCAACATACCGATACCCCACAGGTAGGCGACTGCCGTACGCCGAGAGATGCCGCGCTCGATAAACAAGCCGACGAGAAACAAAAGGAGAAGAATTAGATAAGTCAACATTTAATTTGCGGTAAAGATATACGTGCCATCGAGCAATAAAATATAACAAATTTTTAACGAGGCACTCTTCCCGGGCGCAAAAGATTATTAAGATAACTGAACATTAATAGAGGCCAACGCCTATTTACACAAGCATTGAAAGCATATATCCTCTGGCGCTTATCCAGCTGCTCCAACGGAATCAGTCCTAATGCTCTATATCGCCGGTATGTATCTATTGTTATATGTAGCGGATAGTTCTCCTTAAGAAGCGAAAAAAACAACCCCAAAACCGAGTGGTTCATTTTGGCTTTTACTACTTTCTTCATTGCTAAATCATCAGTCTGCTGATTATATAATTCCAATAAAGAGCAATGAAGATTAATGGAACTTTCCAATTGTCGCATACGGTTCTCGAGAGTTGCTTTCTTAGAAATAGAACCTTCATTAAATTCATAATAATATACTGGCTCCGCAATCAATTCTACAACAGGATTGCTGGTAAAGACCCGCATATTGAAATAAAAATCTTCCAAACTATAGGAGCATCCCGGAAATCGGATATCGTTTGCTTCAAGAAATGCGCGACGATAGATATGGCTCCAAAGATATAATCTGCCGTCATTACTTGATAGATATTCGAGACCGGAAAGCGGACGTTCACTAGGGACGCTGTGCAGACGGTAACCTTCTTTGGTTGGGGAACCCTCTCCATAACCCAAACTAAGGACGTCCGGCAGTACGCCGGCTAGCTTACGACCAATAAATTGAAAGGCATTCTGCGCAATATGGTCATCCGCGTCAATCATCCAAATATAATCCCCTGTCGCCCTCGCCAGCGCAAAATTGCGCGTCTTGTAAACGCCGACATTCTCACGACTAAAGCTCTTGATCCTACTTTCAGCATTGCAAAAATCCCGGATTATCTGCCAGCTGTTGTCTGTTGAACCGTCATTAACTATCAGGAGTTCGAAGTCCAAATGATGATTCTTCTGAGTCAAGACACTTTCAACTGTTTTACGAAGTGTTTTTTCAGCGTTATAAACCGGAAGTATAAGAGACAATTTTATCGTGCGCATAACCAGCGTAGAAATAGAGGATTATTAAAAACGATACGCATTATATTTTGAAATGGAGTTTTCAGTTTACCTTTAATCGGATAGAGACTGGTGGAACGCAGTCTCTCGATACTCTCTTTTTTAAAACGTGGTTCTGTCCGTTCAGGATTGCGCACAAAGTCTAGTACCAAATTCCATATTACTGAGTTATAATTAGCTGTAATAATGTCATTGATATCTTCGGGATGTTCGTTGTTTATATTTTTACGTATCTCTTCAGCAACAGTTATGCTGCTTCCCAAATAAAAATATGTTGCTTCTAAACTTTTGGGTTTAGAAAGCGAACCCGATCTTTTAAAGTAATAATAAACGAAATCATTAGTAAACATTACTCGCTTTGCGCAAAGCATCATTCGTACTGAGATTTCGACATCCTGCTGACATATCCGCGGATAAAAGTAAAGGTCATTATCTCTAATAAAAGCAGTGTTGTAGACATAGAGGCACGCAGAGGAAGGTTGGAAATCAGATCTTAGAACACGATATCCGGAAAGGACGGATTCCGACACAACCTTTTGTGCAGGGCGCTCCGATATCTCCCCGTGCTGATCTACATACTTAAGTCTGTAAGCAAGTAAATCAAGTTTATTATGTGCAGCTTTCCTATAAGCTTTTTCTAATATCTTACCGTCAATATAATCATCAGAATCCAATAAAATAAAATATTCAGTGGCAAGTCTTCTGATTCCAGTATTCCGCGCACAAGATAATCCTTGATTCTCCTGATGAATTACATTTACAAAACTGTGGCGTCTCTCAAAATCATTAAGGAGTTCGGCTGATTTATCTGTAGAACCATCGTTAACGAAAATTACTCTAATATCATTTGATTCAATACTTGGTTCTATCTTCAGTAGCGAGGATAAGCATTTATCCAAATATTGTGCAGTATTATATACAGGAATTATTATGGATAGACTCAATGTAGTATACTTTTAATAAAGTTTAGTAGTTTACGATCACAAAGGTATATATATACCATCATTATCAACATAAAAACAATGCTGCTAATGCCTAAGATCAAGACAGTCATATCTGTGATTTGCGTTACTGTAAATCTGATTAGTGGAATAAAAAGAATGGGCAGAAGCACTTTTATTATTTGCTTGCCTTGTCGCAAAAAAGGATAATTGGTAAACTTGGCTGCAAATATGGCAGAAATTATGTACTCGGCAATTGCGAAAACCATAAGGCAAATCAACAGCAAAGTAATTGACTTGTATATTACAGATAGACCGATTAATGTTAGCAATAGTAATTTATTAATACTATTTGCTTTTAAAACCAAATCGCTTCGTCCTTTGATAATGAGGCTATTGAAATTTGCTGAAGTAACGGGATAAAACGCTCCTGCCAAGGCGAGCGCTTGCAGGTAAAAAACCATCGATAACCATTCGTCAGTAAAAATGAGCAAAATGATCTCTCGCGCATATGCCGCGACGAAAATGAAAATTGGGAAAGTTATATACATTATGGTGTCGATGAGAATTTTATATTTAACAGAAAATTGTAGTGAATCCTGCTCGCTTGACAATACCGGTATGGACACCTTACTGATTGTGTTGCCGATTACATTTACTATTATATTTTTTAGCGATTCAGATCGTGAATAATAACCTACAATCGTGGGCGTGAAAAGCCTGCCAAGAACAATATTTACGAAACTACGCGACACTCCGTCAATCAGATTGGTAATTGTTAATTTGTAGCCAAACTTGAAATGAAGTTTAAATATGATCGAATCAAAAAGGAAGAACCGCGGGAACCAAGATGAGTAACTCCACAACATAACCATATTTACGCCGCCGGTTACCAATGTGGTTAATACCAAGCTCCAAACATGCAGTTGACATAAAGCCGCGACCACACCAACTGTTGCACCAAGCAGCGATGAGACCAAAGTGCAAATAGCCAAACTTTTAAACTGTAAAGTCTTGCTGAGATATGCTTGCTGTGTCGTGGAAAATGCACCCACCAGTATGGTTAATCCGTAGATTCGAACTATATTTTTAAGTATCGGTTGTGAAAAAAAATTGGCAACTGCAGGCGCTATCAGAAAAACCACCATATATAAAGCAATTCCCATTATTAAGTTATAGTTAAAAACAACGGAGAAATGCTTGCTGGTAGCACTAGGATTGCGAATTAGTGAACTAGAAAAACCGGAATCCAGTAGCACATTGCTAATTGTGAAAATAAAATATACCATGCCTAGCAGCCCGTAATCCTTAGGAGATAAAATTTTTCCTAATAATATAACTAGACCCAGACTAATTGCCTGACTGGCAATCTGTTGTATTACCGTCCATTTAACACCGCTTATTGCAGTGCGTTTACTAGATTCGGACATTTATAATTATAGAAGGGTGGTAGCCAAATTCAAACTATATAAGATATCTGATAGCGGTCGTTAATCTTGTCCGAACAAATCACGCGTAAATACTTTATCTGAAATGTCAGCTATTTCCGATGTGCGGCGGTTTGCCACAATCAGGTCACATTGCTCTTTAAACTGTGCAATATCAGTAATTACTTTAGATCCACAAAAAGCATCTTCTTCAAGAACCGGTTCATAGACGACGACCTCAATTCCCTTTGCTTTAATCCTTTTCATAACTCCTTGTATGGCCGATGCCCGAAAGTTGTCCGATCCGGCCTTCATCACCAAACGGTAGACTCCTACAGTTTTAGGTTGTTGCGCGATAATCGAATCAGCAATAAAATCCTTACGGGTACGGTTGGCATCTACAATCGCGCGAATGATATTGTTTGGGACCTTATCGTAATTTGCCAACAACTGTTTGGTGTCTTTTGGCAGACAATAACCGCCGTATCCAAAAGAGGGATTATTATAATGATTGCCAATGCGCGGATCGAGCGACACACCTTCAATAATTTGGCGTGAACTCAGCCCGTGCGACTGAGCGTATGAATCCAGCTCGTTGAAATACGCCACCCGCATGGCCAAATAGGTGTTTGAAAACAACTTAATGGCTTCCGCTTCTGTAGACCCTGTAAATAGAGTGACTATGTCCTTTTTAACTGCGCCTGCTTTCAGCAAATCACCGAATATCTTCGCCTCGTCACTGCTCGACCCCAAGATGATACGCGAAGGAAAAAGATTGTCATGCAAAGCTTGTCCCTCTCGCAAAAATTCGGGTGAGAATAAGATGTTGGTTATCGGGTGTCTGTTGCACATCTGTTCGGTAAAGCCAACCGGGACGGTAGATTTTATGACGATTGTCGCACGTCTATTCACCTTGATGGTTTCCGCAATTACAGATTCTACTGACTCTGTATTGAAGTTATTGGTGTGGGGATCATAGTTGGTAGGTGTTGCCACAATCACGAAATCCGCATCCTTTACCGCAAAATTGAAATCCAATGTCGCAGTAAAATCCAATTTGACCTCATTCAAATAGCGTTGAATCTCCGCATCGTCAATGGGAGACTTTCCGACATTAAGCATTTCCACCTTCTCAGGCACTATATCAACGGCAGTTACAGTATTGTGCTGCGCCAACAGAATGGCGTTGGCCAAGCCGACGTAACCCGTGCCAATAACTGCTATTTTATATTTCTTACTTGCTTGCATTCCTAAAGTCTATAATCTGCAGTATTTGTTATTCCTTTCACATCATACACTATCCCGTTCTCTTTTAGGTAAGAATTCAAATCCATTTCTTGAAACTCGTTGTGGGCAACGGTGAGGACGATGGCATCGTATTTATGCGGATTTGCTGATTTGCTGATTTGCTGATTCGCTGATTCGCGCATTTGCAGATTCGCATGGGAAATGATTCCGTATTCGTGCATGACCTCGTCGGGGTTTGCCCAAGGATCGTAAGTGGTAACGTCCAGACCAAAGGATTCCAGATTGCGGATTACATCTACTGCTTTGGTGTTGCGCACGTCGGGGCAATTCTCCTTAAAGGTAATGCCCAAGTTCAATACCTTGGCGCCACAAGGGTTGATTCCTTTAGCTATCATGGTTTTCAACACCTGTTCGGCCACATATTTGCCCATAGAGTCATTCAGGCGACGGCCGGCCAGAATGATCTCCGGATGGTAGCCATATTCCTGTGCTTTCTGTGCCAAGTAGTACGGATCTACACCGATGCAATGCCCACCAACAAGGCCTGGTTTAAACGGTAGGAAATTCCACTTGGTACCCGCAGCTTCCAGCACCGCATGAGTATCGATATCCATCAGGTTGAAGATCTTGACCAGCTCGTTGACAAAAGCAATGTTGATATCACGCTGTGAGTTTTCGATTACTTTGGCGGCTTCGGCCACTTTGATGGTTGGAGCCAGATAAGTGCCGGCAGTGATGACTGAGCTGTAAAGATCATCCACAATTTTTCCGATTTCAGCAGTGGAGCCGCTCGTCACTTTTTTAATTTTCTCTACGGTATGTTCTTTATCACCCGGATTGATGCGTTCGGGAGAATAGCCGGCAAAGAAGTCCTGATTGAATTTCAGGCCCGAAACTTTTTCCAGTACCGGGATGCAGTCCTCCTCTGTAGCGCCCGGGTAAACGGTAGATTCGTATATGACGACGTCGCCTTTTTTCAACACTTTGCCCACGGTCTCGCTGGCTTTTACGAGCGGCGCTAATACGGGTCGATTGTTCTTGTCCACCGGCGTGGGAACGGTGATGATGTAGATGTTGGCGTCGGCGATTTCTGACAGAGAGGTGGTGCAGAAAAGACCAGTGCTCGTTGCGGGTTGCGGATTGCGGGTTGCGGGTTGCGGGTTGCTAGTTGCAGGTTCCGTGTTACGAGCTGCGAGTTGCGGAGTTGCAGGGAACGGGTTTTCGGGAAGAAGGACGGACTGGAGCAGGTCGTCTGCTACTTCGAGGGTGGAATCGGTTCCGGAGCGAAGTTCTGCTACACGGCTCTCATTGATGTCGAAACCGACTACCGGGTATTTAGTTGCAAAGAGACGGGCCAGGGGAAGGCCGACGTAGCCGAGACCGATGACGGCGATGCGCGAGGCGCGAGCGACGGCTTCGCCGGAGCGTGGGCGCGCGGGAGCAGTGACGGCCGATGACGGACTATTTGTTATATTTTTGTCTAAATCGTTCATTGGTTTATTTTTAAATTCGTTTGTGTTTTATACTTTCCATTTTTCCGGAAACCGGATCATGGTCACGATCATCCCTATTATTTTATTGTAGCGCTCTGTTAAAGCGTCAGCTGTTTCTTTTTGTATATAATGGCAAGCCAGAGCATATTCCAACCACACTTGCGTTTCTGCAGCCTCTCCTTCAGCATCCGACAGTTTGGCGATGAAAGCTTTCTCATACCGGCGCTTCCGCCAGGCTTCTGCTATATTACCGCTAACAGACCGTGAGGATCTGCGTATCTGGTCGGTCAATGAGTACAGTTCTTCTTTCGGAAAAGTCTTTGATACTGTGAATATTTCCATGCCCGCACCGAAGGATTCACAATAAACATTTAGCTGCTGGTGGGTGGTGATACGCATTATTATATATTTTTACCACTTGCCGTATCGCGGGCTTCTCCGCTTCTTTGTTCCTGCTTTCTGTCTCCTTCGCGTTCCTTCGCTATCTCTCCCTCTCTTAAATTTTTCCAGTACCATTCAACAGCTTCTTTCAAACCCTCAGCAAATTTATGGGTAGGCCGGTAGCCGAGGAGCTCTTTTGCCTTATCGATTGATGCCAATGAATGGGGGACGTCGCCTTTGCGGTTGGGGCCGTGGATGATTTCGACTTCGGCAATGGCAGGGTCGTATTCGCTTAAAAATTGCTTCAGCAGCCGTGCCATATCGGCAATGGTGGTGCGGTCGCCGACGGCTGTGTTGTAGACTTGATTCAAAGCCTCCTCATTCTCCGCGGTCAAGGCCAAGAGGTTCATTTGGACGACGTTGTCGATATAGGTGAAATCTCGCGAGTAGGAGCCATCACCGTTGATCACGGGCGATTCATGATTCATCAGCTGCATGGTGAATTTCGGAATCACCGCCGCATAGGCGCCGTTCGGGTCTTGGCGTCGGCCGAAAACGTTGAAGTAACGCAGGCCGATGGTGTCGAAATCATAGGTTCTTTTGAACACATCGGCATAAAGCTCGTTGACGTACTTCGTTATAGCATACGGTGACAAAGGCTTGCCGATGATATCCTCCACTTTCGGAAGGCTCGTGGAATCGCCATAGGTAGAGGAACTGGCTGCGTAAACCAAGCGTTTCACGCCCGCGTCGCGTGCGGCAACCAACATATTCAAGAATCCGCCGACGTTGACGTCGTTGCTCGTGATCGGGTCGTTGATCGATCTCGGCACCGAGCCCAGCGCTGCCTGATGAAGCACGAACTGTTGTTCCTTACATGCATCACGGCAAGTCTCCAATTCTCTGATGTCGCCTTCAATCAAGGTATAATTCGGATGATCACGGAAAGACTCAATATTATGACGGTGGCCTGTGGAAAAGTTATCCAAACAGGTAACCACTGCTCCCAATTCCAACAACTTCTCAGTAAGATTCGATCCGATGAAACCTGCGCCGCCGGTGATGAGGATGGGGGTGCCACAGAGGTGATGGGGGATCGGGGCTCGG
>RDDY01000295.1 GCA_003852805.1 Chryseobacterium sp. | reverse complement strand
TGGAATAACCGCCTATTTTTATACATTTGCAAAAATTAGAAATAATATGTACTGGACATTAGAACTTGCTTCCTATCTGAGTGATGCTCCGTGGCCAATGACCAAGGCAGAGCTTATCGACTACGCAATCCGCACCGGTGCACCCATGGAAGTTGTAGAAAACCTTCAGGGTATTGAGGATGAAGGTGAAATCTATGAAAGTATAGAGGAGGTGTGGTCAGATTATCCCACGGATGATGATTTCCTCTGGAACGAAGACGAATACTAAAACAGTTGCCAACAGCTCCCGGGAGAGCTGTTGTGCTGTTCTATAAATAAAGCAAGAATAAATACGGCTCTGCATTCTTAACCGGAGCCAACCACCAAGAATGAGTTTTTTAGATACCATACTGAAAGGTTTTCTCGGCAACAAAAATGAGAAAGACCTGAAAGAAGTAAGAAAAGTTGTTGAAAAAGTAAAGAAAGAAGAGCCCGGCATCGGCCAACTTTCAGATGACGGCTTGAGAGAGAAAACCCGCGAGTTTCAAAAGAAAATCGCAGATGCCACCGCAGATATCAAAGCTCAGATTGCAGAACTGAACAAGCAGATTGCAGAAACCGAGGATATTGACGCAAAAGAAAATCTGTACGCGCGAATAGACGAGCTGAACAAAGACGCCTACAAGCAGGAAGAAAAAGTCCTTACCGATATTCTTCCGCAGGCTTTTGCGTTGGTAAAAGAAACCGCGCGCCGCTGGGCAGAGAACGGAGAAATCCGCGTAACAGCAACCGACCGCGACCGCGAACTGGCAAGCTATAAAGACTTTGTGGTGATAGAAGGCGACCAAGCCGTCTGGAAAGACGAATGGAACGCCGCCGGCACTATGGTAAAATGGGACATGGTTCATTACGATGTTCAGTTGATCGGCGGAACCGTATTGCACAGCGGTAAAATTGCCGAAATGGCAACGGGTGAAGGTAAAACCCTTGTGGGGACTTTGCCTATCTATCTGAATGCACTACCGGGCCGCGGTGTGCACGTGGTTACCGTGAATGATTATCTGGCCAAGCGTGACTCCGCGTGGATGGGGCCGATCTTTGAATTCCACGGTTTGTCAGTGGACTGTATCGACTTGCACCAACCCAACTCAGACGCGCGCCGCAGAGCTTACCAAGCAAACATTACCTACGGAACCAACAATGAGTTCGGTTTTGATTACCTGCGTGACAACATGGCCAACTCTCCCCAAGAATTGGTGCAAGGCGAGTTGAATTACGCCATTGTCGATGAGGTGGATTCTGTGTTGGTGGACGATGCGCGTACGCCGTTGATCATTTCCGGACCGGTTCCGCAAGGCGATCGTCAGGAATATGATGTGTTGAAACCAAGCGTTGATCGCGTTGTAAATATCCAAAAGAAGACTGTTTCGGCCATCTTCAACGAAGCGAAAAAGCTGATTGCTGCCGGCAACAAGAAAGAAGGGGGTTTCAAACTTTTGCAAGCCTACCGCGGACTGCCTAAAAATCGTCAATTGATCAAATTCCTTTCCGAGGAAGGGAACCGTGCTTTGCTTCAGAAAACCGAAGCGCAGTACATGCAGGACAACAACCGCGAAATGCCGAAGGTTGATAAAGACCTGTACTTCGTCATTGATGAAAAGAACAACCAAATCGATCTGACCGACAAAGGTGTAGAATATATGTCGCAGGGTAACGAGGATCCGAACTTCTTCGTACTGAATGACATCGGTTCAGAAATCGCCGATTTGGAAAACAAGAATCTGCCGAAAGAAGAAGAGTTTGCGGCCAAAGAAGAACTCTTCCGAGATTTTGCCGTTAAGTCCGAGCGCATCCACACGCTTAATCAATTGCTGAAAGCCTACACGCTCTTCGAGAAAGACGATGAATATGTGGTAATGGACGGCGAAGTAAAAATTGTGGACGAACAGACGGGCCGTATCATGGAAGGTCGCCGTTACAGCGACGGTCTTCACCAAGCGATCGAAGCTAAGGAAAATGTAAAAATTGAAGCGGCTACCCAAACCTTTGCCACCATTACATTGCAGAACTATTTCCGCATGTACAACAAATTAGCGGGGATGACGGGTACTGCGGAAACCGAGGCCGGTGAGCTTTGGGAAATCTATAAACTGGATGTGGTGGTCATCCCGACCAATCGCCCGATCCAGCGTAACGACAAACATGACTTGGTGTACAAAACCAATCGTGAGAAATACAACGCGGTGATTGAGGAAATCGAGAAGCTTACCGCTAAAGGCCGTCCTGTATTGGTGGGCACCACCTCGGTGGAAATTTCACAGTTGTTGTCGCGCGCGCTGCAACTGCGCAAGATTCAGCATAATGTATTGAACGCCAAGCTGCACGCAAAGGAAGCCGATATTGTAGCCGAAGCGGGCCGTCCGGGCATTGTTACCATTGCGACCAACATGGCAGGCCGAGGTACCGACATCAAGCTTCCGAAAGAGGTGAAGGAGAGCGGTGGTCTTGCGATCATAGGTACAGAGCGCCACGATTCCCGCCGTGTAGACCGCCAGTTGCGGGGTCGTGCGGGCCGTCAGGGCGATCCGGGCAGTTCACAATTCTATGTGTCGCTGGAAGACAACTTGATGCGTCTGTTCGGTTCTGAGCGTATCGCCAAGATGATGGACAAAATGGGCCATAAGGAAGGCGATGTGATTCAGCATTCGATGATCAGCAAATCCATCGAGCGTGCGCAGAAGAAAGTGGAGGAGAACAACTTCGGTATCCGTAAGCGCCTGTTGGAGTATGACGATGTGATGAACAAACAGCGCGATGTGATCTACAAGCGTCGTAAAAACGCATTGTTCGGCGAGCGACTGAAATTCGACATCATCAACATGATTTTCGATACGGCTGCGTCGATCATTAACCACGCAAAGGTTAATAACGATTACAAGGAACTGGAGTTTGAGGTGATCAAAAACTTCACCATGGATGCGCCGTTCTCAGAAAGCGAGTTCAAAACAAAACAGTCGCAGGAGTTGACCGATATGCTCTTCAAAGCTGCCTCGGAAGATTACAAGCAGCGTCTGGACCTGCTGAAAGAAAAAGCATTCCCGATTATTGAGAATGTTTACCAAAACCAAGGCAATCTGTTTAAGATGATTCAGGTGCCGTTCAGCGACGGACAGAAAACATTGACGATTGTTACCGATCTCCAGAAAGCGTATGAAACGCACTGCGAAAGTCTGATCAATGACTTCGAAAAGAATATATCTTTGGCCATTATCGATGAAAACTGGAAGCATCACCTGCGCGAAATGGACGACTTGAGACGCTCTTCGCAAGGTGCCGTCTATGAGCAGAAAGATCCGCTGGTGATCTACAAGCAGGAATCTTTCTACTTGTTCAGCGAAATGGTGGACAAGGTAAACCGCGAGATTGTTTCGTTCCTGTTCAAAGGCGAAATTCCGGCGTAAAATTTGTCGCCGATAAAATTAAATGAAGGCTTCTTCGTTTTTAATAAATGAAGAAGCCTTTGTTATTTTTGTTCGGTTTGTTTCTGTTGGGCTGCAACGGTCAGCCGCGGAAGCCGAGCGCCATAAAAGAATCTGAGATGAATAAAGAGAATTTGGAATACGCAACGCTTGCGGGCGGTTGTTTCTGGTGTGTGGAATCTTGCTTCCTGATGTTGGAAGGAGTGGAATCTGTGGTCTCGGGCTATTCGGGCGGCCATGTAGAAAATCCGACTTACGAAGCGGTCTGCACAGGCAGCACCGGCCACGCAGAAGTGGTGCAGTTGGCTTATGATCCTTCGGTTATTTCGTTCGATAAAATACTAGAGGCTTTTTGGTTCTTGCATGATCCGACACAGCTCAATCGCCAAGGCAACGACATCGGTACCCAGTATCGTTCCGCGATTTTTTACCACAACGAGGCGCAACGCGAAGCAGCAGAAAAGTATATGCAGCAATCTGAGGCAAGCGGTTTGTGGAGCGGTAAATATGTGACCGAGATTGTACCGTTTGAAAAGTTTTATCCTGCCGAACAGTATCACCAAAATTACTTCAGTCAGAACCCGAATCAACCTTACTGCAGCGCGGTTGTAGCGCCAAAGGTAGCCAAGTTCAAAAAGCATTTCAAAGACAGCTTAAAGAAAGAGGTGTCTTAGTCTAAAGACAAAATATTAGAAAGAAACTGCCGTTCAAAAGAACGGCAGTTTTTATTTTTTGTCGGTTGTACGCAACATTTCGGTATGCGGCAGATCGTCTTCCAAATAGCGTTTTCCTGTGCTCTCGAAACCGAAATCACCGTAAAAACCAAGCAGGTAATCTTGCGCCGAGATCCGAACCTTGGCGGTGCCGAACCGGGTTTGTATGGCTTCCAATGCCAAGATCATCATGCTTCGCCCCAATCCTTTCCCACGGTATTTTGGATGAGTCAGCACACGGCCGATGCTGCATTCTTCATATTTGATTCTCGGGCCGAACAGTCGGCAGTACGCGGCTATTTCTCCGTCCACCTCAGCCCACAGATGCAATGCGGTTTGGTCTGTATCGTCCGCATCTAAGTAGAAAGTTTTTTGTTCAACAATAAAAACTTCCTGACGCACGCGCATTATTGCATACAGCCGGTCCCTGCTCAGCTCATCAAAACTTTTTAGATGCCAGTCAATCATCACAAAAATTTGACCTTGTTCTTAATCAGATACTCGTTTGTGGCTTGAATAAAATCCAAGATGTTCTCGGTTCCCGTTCTTTTTTCTGCCGATGTGAAGTACATTTCCGGCAAGATTTCCCAGTTCTGCAAAAGCACATCTTGATAGTGCTTGATGTTCTCTTGCAGTTTTCCGGCGGTGAGTTTGTCTGTCTTGGTAAAGATCAATGAGAACGGAATGCCGCTTTCGCCGCACCATTGCATAAAATCCAAGTCTATCTGCTGCGGTGCGTGGCGGCTGTCCACCAGCACAAAGAGATTTACAAGGTTCTGACGGTTCAGGATATAATTGGTGATAAGCTTGGCAAATTCTTTCCGGTTGCTCTTGGATACCTTGGCATAACCGTAGCCGGGAAGGTCGGTCAGATACCAGTTTTCATTGACCAAGAAATGATTGATCAGTTGCGTCTTGCCGGGCGTTTGAGATGTCTTGGCGAGATTCTTCCTTCCCATCATTGCATTGATCAATGACGATTTGCCCACGTTGGATCGGCCGATAAAAGCGTATTCAGGTAATGTGGCTTCGGGGCATTCTTGCCATTTGCCACTGCTCTTTATAAAATCGGCTGAATGGATGACCATATTGTATTGTCTTAAAATAAAAGCCGGGAATGCCCGGCAGAAGTTATTGATTGTTTCCCGTTGTCAGACCTTGTCTTTGAGCCAATTGTGGAGGATGCGGTTGAATTCATCCGGCCGTTCCATCATGGCAGCGTGGCCGCACCGGTCGATCCAGTAGAGGTCAGAGTTCGGGATAAGCTTGTGCATTGTCTCTGCCACATCCGGCGGCGTCACATTGTCTTGTTTCCCCCAGATCAGGCAAGTCGGTGTTTTTATGTTCGGCATATCGCGTTCCATATTGTGTTTTATGGCGCTGCGCGCCAGCATCACGGTTTTTATTCCTTTGCCACGGTCGTTTACCACACCAAAGACTTCGTCTACCAGTTCGTCTGTGGCTGTCGCCGGATCGTAGAAAACCTCTTCGGTCTTGCGGCGGATATATTCTTTATCACTCTTCCTTGGGAAAGAATCCCCGAAGGCTCGTTCATACAATCCCGAGCTACCCGTCAGCACGAGATTCTTTACAATATCGGGACGCTCCAAGGCGGTAATCAGACCGACGTGTCCGCCCATAGAATTGCCGACCAGCGTTACCGGTTCTTGGATCTGATCTTCCACGAAACGAATAACATATTTGGAAATGCTGGTTAAGTTGGTGTTTAAAACCGAAAGATCATAGATCGGCAGCTGAGGAAATAGTATGCGGAAACCTTCTGATGAAAAGTATTCCATCATTTTCTCAAAGTTGCTGAGTCCGCCCATCAGGCCATGCAGAAGGACGATGGGGTGACCCTCGCCCTTGTCAATGAAAGTATATTTTTTTTCTTTCCTCGTCTTGAAAATCATAAATTCTTAGTGTACAAAGCAAAAATACAAAAATACTGCCATCACTTTTTGTGAAATTTTAGCAGCAATACGCTGCTGTTGCACTACCGCTCCGTTTGGAAACGGTATCGCAGGTTGTTGATAAATTTGAAACACGATTTAAATAATTAATGTGCTGTAAATCAGCGTTGATAAGAAAGGTTTGCATTGTTGTTTGAGCACGGATTTGGAAGTTATTAACATCAACTTGCAAAGTGGGAGGAGGTGGTACAAAGTGGAATTATTTGTCTAAATTTGCCCTCTAATGTTCAGTTTCATTGGTACATACGAGTGTAAAGTAGATGATAAAGGACGGCTGAAAGTGCCGGCGCCTTTGGTTCGTCAGATGGAAAACTTCGCGGGAAACCCCTTCGTGGTAAAGCGCGCTGTTTTCCAACCGTGCCTCGAAGTATATCCCATGGATAAATGGGAGAATCTGATGGAGCAGATCAATGGCCTGAACAGATTCGTGAAAAAGAACGCAGATTTCATCCGCATGTTTACGGCCGGAGTAAAAACGGTGGATGTAGACGCTGCCGGTCGCTTGCAGATCTCGAAGGATTTGATCGCGTTTTCGGGACTTTCAAAAGATGCGGTAATCACCGGTGCCGGTGAGCTGTTCGAGATTTGGGACAAAGATGCGTATGAGCGCGTGATCAGTGTTGATGAAGACGGCTTTGCCGCACTGGCAGAAGAAGTGATGGGTAACGGTGCAAAACAGCAAGATGATGTATCATAAGCCGGTTTTGTTGCATGAGAGCGTCGACGGTATGATTACAGATCCGGCGGGCGTATACGTGGACTGTACGTTCGGTGGCGGTGGCCATTCGCGCGAAATCCTCAGCAGACTCTCCGCCGAAGGCCGGTTATACGCTTTCGATCAAGACAAAGATGCTCTTGAAAACAATATCGACGATCCGCGGTTTACGCTGATAAACCAAAACTTCCGCTTCTTGGAAAACAGCTTGCTGCTGTATGGCATTACTAAGGTTGATGGCGTCTTGGCCGATTTGGGCGTGTCGTCTCACCAGTTTGACGAGGCGTCTCGCGGCTTTTCCACGCGCAGCAATGCACCGCTGGACATGAGAATGAACGTCTTGCAATCGTTGGATGCCACAAAGGTCATCAATGAATACGAGGAAGAACATCTTGCCGACATATTCTATCTCTATGGCGAGTTGCGTGAATCCCGGCGCCTGTCCCGCGAGATTGTTCATGCAAGAAAAGAAAAGAAAATACAGACGACCGAAGAGTTGAAAAATCTCTTTGGCTATGTGCCGCAGCACCGCAGCAATAAATTCTTCGCTCAGTTGTTTCAGGCCATACGCATAGAAGTGAACCAAGAATTGGATGCATTGCGCGAAATGCTAGAGCAGTCTTACAGGGTATTGAAGCCGGGCGGGCGCCTGTCCGTTATTTCTTACCATTCGTTAGAGGATCGTTTGGTAAAGCGTTTTCTGCGCAACGGTAAATTTGAAGGTGAGCCCGAGCGCGACATTTACGGCCGTTATGACAAGCCGTTTGAATTGTTGCAGAACAAAGCGGTAGTTCCCGGCGCTGAAGAGATAGAGGAGAACCCGCGTGCGCGGAGCGCCAAACTGAGAATCGGAAGTAAAAATGGCTAAGAAGGCAGAAAAACATCGGCGGCGGAAAAGGTTGACTTTTATGGACATCATAAAAGGCAACTTCCTAAACCGTGACGAGGTAAAGGATAATTACAAATACTTTCTGCTGGTTTTTTTTCTGATGGTCGTCATGATCTACAGCAACCATTTGGTTAGCAGAAAAATA
>RDDY01000371.1 GCA_003852805.1 Chryseobacterium sp. | reverse complement strand
TTCGGGTCTCGGTGGTCTGGGCAGAAGCACCTTGCGTGACAGTTTCATTTTCTTGCGGTCGTCATACCCCAAGAATTTCACCTCTACTTCGTCGCCATCTTTGTACGGAACTATTTCCAAACGGTGCCACTCGATTTCTGAAATGTGCAACAGACCCTCGGTTCCTTTCGCCAATGCGACAAATGCACCGAAGTCGGTTACCTTAACCACTTTACCGTTATAGACATCACCTACTACAGGAACGAAGGTAATCTCGTTGATCTGAGCAATCGCGTCGTTGATCTTTTGACGATTGGTTCCTGCAATTTCGATTCGTCCGATCTCGCCGATTTCCTCGATCGAGATAATGGTATCGGTATCTTTCTGAAGCTGCTGAATGATTTTTCCGCCCGGCCCGATAACGGCACCGATGAAGTCTTTCGGGATTTCGAGGATTTCCATCTTCGGAGCATGCGGCTTGACATCGCTGCGTGGTTCGCTGATGGTTTTCAGCATTTCGCCCAAGATATGAAGTCTGCCTTCGCGAGCTTGGTTCAGCGCCGTCTCCATGATGTCCATGGTAAGACCTTGGATCTTGATGTCCATCTGACAAGCGGTGATACCGTCTGCCGTACCGGTTACTTTAAAGTCCATATCACCCAAGTGATCTTCGTCTCCCAAGATATCGGAAAGCACGGTAAACTTACCGCTCTTTTGGTCGGTAATCAAGCCCATCGCAATACCGGAAACAGGCTTGTCGATCTGCACACCGGCGTCCATAAGCGCTAATGTACCTGCACAAACCGTTGCCATAGATGACGAACCGTTGGACTCCAAAATATCCGAAACGATACGGATGGTATACGGATTCTCTTCCGGAATCATGTTTGCCAACGCGCGCTGCGCCAAGTTACCGTGACCCACCTCGCGACGCGAAGTGCCGCGCAATGGCCTTGCCTCGCCGGTAGAAAAAGGCGGGAAGTTGTAGTGCAGGAAGAATTTTTGGTCGTATTGCTCAGGAACGGAATCTACCATGTTGGCGTCTTTCATCGATCCCAAAGTAACCGCTGTCAAAGACTGAGTCTCACCACGCGTAAAAATGGCAGAGCCGTGAGCGCCGGGCAAATAATCTACCTCACTCCAGATCGGACGAATGGTTTTGCTGTCGCGGCCATCCAAACGGATACCGTCATTCAGGATCATTTGACGCATTGCCTCTTTCTCCACGTCGTGATAATATACTTTTGCAAACGGCTTAACCGTTTCCAATTCTTCTTCGGGGTATTGGCTCAAGAACTCATCCAATATCGCCGAGAACTTTTCGCGGCGCTGGTCCTTGCCCGAAGGCGTGCGCGCAGCATCGTAAACTTTGTCGTAAGTTTCTTTCCAAACTTTCTCGCGGATGTCCTCACTGTGTTCCTCGTGTGAATATTCGCGTTTGGCACCTGTGTTGCCTACTTTTTGTGCCAGACGCTCTTGCGCTTCGATTTGGGTTTTGATCTCTTCGTGCGCGAATGAAATAGCCTCCAGCATTTCCTGCTCGGAGATTTCCTGCATTTCGCCCTCTACCATAACGATAGAGTCTTTGGTGGCGCCCACCATAATGTCCAGGTCGGCTTGTTTCAGCTGCTCCAGGCTCGGATTTATCATCAACTCGCCGTTCAGACGGATTACCCTTGCCTCGGACATCGGTCCGTTGAACGGAATATCGGTTACGGCGATGGCAGCAGAAGCCGCCAAACCGGCCAGAGAGTCCGGCAGAACCTGCTCATCATAAGAGATCAGCGAGATCATTACTTGTACTTCAGCGTGAAAATCTGCGGGGAAAAGCGGACGCAGAACTCGGTCTACGAGGCGCATGGTTAAAATTTCTTCATCGGAAGGACGCGCCTCGCGACGGAAAAAGTTGCCGGGAATTTTACCCGCTGCATAAAATTTTTCTCTGTAGTCTACCGTCAGCGGCAGGAAGTCTACGCCGGGGTTGGCTTCTTTGTTGGCCACTACGGTAGCAAGCAGCATGGTGCCGCCCATCTTCACCACCACAGATCCGTCGGCTTGTTTTGCCAGCCTGCCCGTTTCGATGGTGATTTCTCTGCCGTCTTTCAGCAGAATTTTTTCAGTGATTGCTTGTGGTGCATTCATAAATAAACGTCATTGCACTCCGTATGAGTGCTTTAAAAAATAAATTAAATCTTTTCTTTCAAGAGGGCAAAGGTACTGCTTTTATGCTTAACTTCCGGCAAGGCGCATTGCAAATAGCAAGCGACAGCACGCATGGAAACAGCGTGAAAGGCGCCGGGAGAATGTTAACAATGCAGCGATCTTCTGTAAAAGAAACAATAAAAAAGGCGACCTTTAGGCCGCCTGTGGTATGTTTATTTTCTGATACCCAATTCTGCAATAATGCTTCTGTATCTTTCAATCTCGGTATTCTTCAGGTAATTCAGCAGACGCTTTCTCTTACCTACCAATTTCACCAGTGATCTCTCTGTGTTGTAATCTTTATGATTTTTTTTCAGGTGCTGAGAAAGGTGGTTGATTCTGTAGGTGAACAGTGCAATCTGTCCTTCTGCGCTACCGGTATCTTTTTCAGATTTACCGTGTTTTTTGAAGATTTCTTCTTTTGTTTCTTTTGTCAAATACATGCCAATATTATTTAATGATTATTATGTAACGGCTGCAAAAGTACGACAATAATCCGACGTGACAGCCGCCTTCTGCAAAAAATAAAAGTATCAGCTGTTAAAATATGTTAACAATTTTTCCCGTAACGCCGCTGTTGGTCGTATATTTGCATGGGACGACGTACATGAAAAAAATTATACTTTTCGGCTTTTATTTTCTCAGCGGTATCCTGATAATCAGCTGTGCTGCACAACCCGCCGGTCGTGCCACCGCAGCCGGAATAGAGCGTATTATCGTCATCAACCCCGAAGTTTATCCGGACATCCCCGAAGTAAAACCGCCCACCTATGTGGCGTTTATGTCGGCGTTCAGTGATAAGATCAGGGAATACGGCCAATTCCGATTGATGACCATAGACACACCGATGATTTATGACTCTGTGGATACCGCCATGCTGACGAAGTTGTGCGACAACAATCGCTGCGATTTGGCCGTTGTGCCGAAGGTAAAGTATTTTAAAGTCGGTTTGGGTAAATTTGTTTTTTCCAATCAGGTAGTGATCAGCATGAAGCTGTACGACAAAGAGGGCAACATGTTGGCCGAAACCTCCTACGATACGTACCGAGGCCACATGCGCCTGACGCGCTCTGCGGAGAGTTCCATAAAACTGGGTGTTGAAGGCGCTTTGGAAAAACTCAGCCGGGAGTTGCGCTCCAAGCGGCCTGCTCTTCCTCAGGCTTCCTAAGCGGTTCTAACTATTTAAACGTATTATTGCATGATGATCAATCCTGCAGAGTATATGACGATGAATTCGGTTGATATCGCAGATCGGCTCAGCCGTTTGCCTGCGGACAGCCGTCTGATCTCTTTTCTCAAACTGCCGAACGAACTGAAGGCAGATGTGTTCTCTCACCTGAGCCCCGACTTCCAAGAGGAAACCATACACAGTATGGCCAGCCATGAGGTGGCAGATCTTCTGAACGAAATGCCGCCCGATGACCGTACACAGCTGTTTGAAGGCTTCCCCGATGAGCTAATAAAATATTCCATCAATCTGCTGAAGCCCGATGAACGGGAAGTGGCGCTGAAGCTACTCGGTTACAAACCCGATTCGATTGCCCGATTGATGACACCGTACTATGTACAGATCAAACAAGAGTGGACGGTAGAACGCTGTTTTCAGCACATTAAGAAAGTCGGCAAGAAGGCCGAGACCATGAACTATCTGTATGTGGTGGACGAAAACAATCGCCTCATCGACGATCTGATGATCGGTGCATTGCTGCTGGCAGACAAAGATCAAAAAGTATCGGAGTTGATCGATTATCAATTTGTGTCGATCGTCAGCACCACATCCAAGGAAGATGCGGTGGTTTATTTTGAGAAATACGATCGCGGCGCTTTGCCCATCATTACCGAGAGCGGCGTTTTGGTAGGCATCGTCACGATCGACGACATCCTCGACCAGATCGAACAACAGAACACCGAAGACATCCAAAAGTTCGGTGGGTTGGAAGCCCTTGATCTGCCGTATACCAAGACCACCTGGAAAGAAATGATCAAAAAGCGCGCGACGTGGCTGGTCATCCTTTTCGTGTCTGAGATGCTGACGGCCTCGGCCATGGGATATTTTGATGAAGAGATTGAGAAAGCGGTCGTGCTTGCATTATTTGTTCCCCTGATTATTTCCAGTGGCGGGAACTCGGGTTCGCAGGCCGCCACGCTGATTATCCGCGCCATGGCGCTGCAAGAACTGCAGCTGCGCGACTGGTGGTATGTAATGCGAAAGGAGATCGTCTCGGGCTTAAGCCTCGGGCTCATTTTAGGCTCCATCGGCTTCTTGCGCATTTACCTCTGGCAGATCCTCGGCATTTACGACTACGGAATGTACTGGTTCTGGGTGGCGCTCAGCGTCTCGGTGTCCTTGGTAATCATCGTTTTGTGGGGAACGCTCTCGGGCTCCATGATTCCGTTTATCCTCAGAAAACTGAAGCTTGACCCCGCCGCCTCGTCCGCACCTTTTGTGGCTACTATGGTAGACGTTACAGGTCTTATTATTTACTTTACCATCGCCGCCATGCTGCTCAGCGGTAAACTTCTGTAAGAATGCGCATTGTTTCTTTGGTCCCGTCACTTACCGAGAGTTTGTTCGATCTTGGGTTGACAACCGATGAAGTGGTGGGCAGAACCAAATTCTGCATCCATCCAGAAGGCGAAATCAAGAAAGTGCAAACCATTGGCGGAACCAAGAATCTGAATATCGACAAGATAAAAAGTCTGGCGCCCGATCTGATCTTGGCAAACAAAGAAGAGAATGTCAAAGAACAGGTGGAAGAACTGATGCAGCATTTCTGTGTCGATGTGGACGATACCATTACCTTGACACATAATGACGCGTTACTTCGCCGCCTCGGGAAGTTGATTGACAGAGAATCCGCTGCGGAGCAGTCCATCGAGAAAATCCACGACAATTTTCGTAACATTCCCAAAACTTCGATGCCGGTAAAAACCGCTTATCTCATCTGGAAGAAACCGTATATGACCGTGGGCGGTGACACTTTCATTCACCACATGATGGAACGCATCGGCCTGGAGAATATCTTCGGTCAACGCTTGCGTTACCCTGCCATCGAAATTGAGGAAATGGCAGAGGCCGAGCTCATTTTACTGTCGTCAGAACCGTATCCGTTCAAACAAAAACATGCCGACGAACTGCAAGCGTTTCTTCCCGGAAAAAAAATCCTCACCGTAGACGGCGAGGCATTTTCATGGTTCGGAACGCATATCGCAAAACCCAACTATGCGGCGATGGTCAAAACGTTTACATAATCTTTGCTACCTCTGCGCACAGCCATTCCAATAGTTCGGTATCTTCGTCGGTAAACGGATCGATCTCGTGGCTGTCGATGTCTATTTGGCCGATGTTCCGGCCATCCTTAAAAATAGGAACCACAATCTCAGATTTTGTGGCGACCGAACAGGAAAGATAATTGTCCTGTGCATTTACGTCGGGCACCACGAAAGTTTCGCCCGAGACCGCAACCTGGCCGCAAATCCCTCTGCCGAAAGGAATGACCGTATGATCGGTCTCGGCACCCACGTAGGGCCCGAGGATCAATTCTTCTTTATCACCATTGCGAAAGTAGAAGCCTGTCCAGTTGTAGTGCGGAACCTCTTGGTCCAGAAGAGCGCAAATCTTTTGCAGTTTCTCGTTTACTTGCAGATCAGAGCGCAACAAAAGCTCCAATCTCTTCTTTAGTTCTTTCATATTTCGTTCAGTTCTATTGCGGCTTTGTACCCGAACATTCCGCGCTCGTGGATCATTTCTGCCACGGTTTCGGGCAGTTGCGCTTCCCAACCGCTTCTGCCTTCGGCAATCATTTTCAGAATCTCGCGAGAGTAAATTTCCAAATAATCGGGGTTGAAGGCCGTGATATCTACAATGCGGCGATTGATTTTAAAGTATTTGTACAACTCTTTCAGATTGGCCTGGACGTGCAGGTTCTCGGACGTCAGCAATTCGCCCGACGCAGCTTCCTTGTACGGATAGAGGAATACGCGCATATCTTTTTTAAAGAATTTGCCGAAAGCCTCCAAGATACCGCCCGGCAAATGCCTATAGTATTCCTCATCAAATACATCCAAGAGATTGTTCACCCCCATGGCCACGCCTATTTTGCCTTGCGTATACTGGGTGAAATAATCGACCATTCTGTAATATTCTGAGAAGTTGGACAGCATGATTGTGTAACCCAGCTTGGCCAAAACATCTACCCGATCCAAGAAATCTCTTTCATCTATGTCGCCTTCGGCTCTTAGGTTGGACACGGTAATCTCAAAGAGAACTTCCGTATTTTCCATTCTGATCTGCTCTTGTTCCAAGAACATCTTCAGACCGTTCTCGAACATATCTATATTGACCAAAGTAACGGGACGGAAGCTGCCGCGTACAGCGAATATATTCTTCTTGTATAAGATATCTGCGGGCAGCATGTTGTGCCCTTCGGAATTGAAGATCACCGCATCGGTCATGCCGCGCCGCACCAACTGCAGACTCATCAAGCGATTGTCCACATAACGGAAGCACGGACCGCTGAAGTCTATCATATCGATCTCCAACTTATCGATGGCAATGCCGTCGTACAAGGACTCGATCAGTTTCCTCGGATTGTCTTGATAAAAGAAAGCTCCGTAAATAAGATTCACCCCGAGATTCCCCAAAGTCTCCTGCTGAGAAGTGGCATCGTTCTCCTTGAATTTTACGTGAAGTACAATCTCGTTATAATCCTCGTTTTCATGCAATTGAAACCTAAGACCCACCCAGCCGTGGCCTTTCATGGTCTTGTCAAAGTTGATGGTGGTTACGGTATTGGCGTAAGAGAAATACTTCCTGCCCGGATTGTTGGATCTCGGCAAGCGTTCTTCTACCAAATCTGCCTCGTAACGCAGCATCTTGCGCAGACGGTTCTGGGTTACGTAGCGGCCGTCGTCTTCTTTGCCGTAGATGGCATCGCTAAAGTCTTTATCGTAGGCTGACATTGCTTTGGCAATGGTTCGGGAGGCGCCTCCTGCGCGGAAGAAGTGTCGGACGGTTTCTTGTCCTGCGCCAATTTCAGCAAAAGTTCCGTAGATAGAAGAGTCTAAATTAATAGCCAGGGCCTTTTGTTTAGGCGTCAACACCTGCTTAATTACAGACATTTGAAATTTTTTTGTAAAAATACGAATTCTCGGCCACTCTGCGGTTTGCCGCGCCGCCGTTTAAAAACTCAAAACTTTTATACATTTACGGAAATCAAAATCGGATGCGATTAAAATTTTTGGGCACAGGCACCTCCCAAGGCGTTCCTTTCATCGGCTGCACTCATCCTGTCTGCCTTTCGGACGACCCGCGTGACAAGCGGCTGCGTACATCGGCACTGATAACCACCAACGCAGGAAAAAAGATTCTGATAGACTGCGGCCCCGATTTTCGGCAGCAGATGCTCGATAATAATGAAGATAATGTTGATGCCGTACTCATCACGCACGAGCATAACGATCACGTCATCGGTTTGGATGATCTGCGGCCTATCATTTTCCGTCACGGGAAAAACATGGATTTGTACTGCCTGCCGCGTGTGGGTCAAGAAATCCGCAATCGCTTTCCGTATGCTTTTGTCGACAAAAAATATCCGGGAGCGCCGGGCTTCGATATGCATTTCCCCGACGGCGCTTTTCCCCTTTTCGATGCCGAGGTAGAGCCGCTTGCCATCCAACACATGAAGATCCCGATTCTCGGTTACCGCCTGCGTAAACTCGCGTAC
>RDDY01000095.1 GCA_003852805.1 Chryseobacterium sp. | reverse complement strand
CTTCCTTACTATACTTCGGGAAAACGCTTAAATCCTACTATGATTCAGATTAAGCTGCAAGAGCAAACTCTTCGTTGCCAGTTAAAAATTCGCTGCAAGGGATTTAAGAGATCGCGCAGCGGTTCTCTGCATGCTTACTTATCCATTGGTCCTGCTGTCGAAACCAGTCAACCCCGATAAGTGATGACAAAGTTACAAAAACTATGCAAACTATCGTTATATGTCATTATGGCAGCTGTCGGCGCTCCGGCTTCGCCTCCGCGCCGCGCTGTCATGTTAACATTGATGATGATTAGTCGGAAATTTTATAGATGCTGAAAGAGGTTGAACTGCTGCCAAGTAAACCCAGTGCTATACCGGAGCGATTAAAGCCAAAAACTATCCGATCTCCGGCGTTCAATTGATAAACTGAGTTAAGAGTGACATCACTTATGGTGATATTGGCCAATACTGCAAGGTTTACTCCGCTAAATGATTTCTCGGCTAAAACGTCAAAATCTGTGTCTGTACTCAAACGTAGAATTGCGACTCTGGGGGTGCCTCCCAACAAACTGGCTTGAACACCCGTTCCGTATAAGAACGCAAAGTTAATGACGTAGATGCCTGTACTGGGTACCGTGTAAAAGTCAGTGTTTACATCAAAATTATTGTTTCGGTTGATCTTTAGATCAGTAGAATTAAAGTTGATTTTCTCCCAGCCACCTGAAATGCCCAAGTTCAGTAGTGAGATTCCATCGCTTATGGATGCTTTAGCTATAGTATTGGTAGCGATAGGGCCGGCTGTTGACTGAAGAATACTAGGGTCTAAGCTTTTAACGACCCCGGTATCATCGCTCACTAAAACTCTTTCGGTCGTTAAAGTCGTAACATCTGCCGTTGTACGGACTCGGAGGTCTCCGTTTACATCCAGCGTATTGGTAGGTGTTTCTGTGTTAATTCCAACTTGTCCGGAAACACTCCCAGCTGCAAATAAAAGAGAAAAGAATAACAGTGCTTTCATATCAATATAATTTTAGGGTGTAATTGCTATGGGTGGCACATTGTTGTGGTTTGTTGTTGATCTATCAGTAAATGTACATAAAATTTCTGAATTGAATTGCGTAGCTTCGTTGTTGATGCTAAATAAATACTGATTTTTGGTTACGAAGTAACTATTTTTGGTTACAAGTGTTTAAAAATACTCTCTACTCCTGTTT
>RDDY01000066.1 GCA_003852805.1 Chryseobacterium sp. | reverse complement strand
CAAAACCGATCTCTCCTCGGCAGGCTCTGGCTACAGCAAGCAGTTTTTTTTCCGCCAAGGGCGAGTTGGCAAAAGGCAACAGTAACTTACAGATCGTTTATACAGGTACTGATGAGTCTCAAGCGCGGATGAAACAGTCGGGTGCCGCTGCGGTGCCGTATTATGTCATTAACGGCAAAGGTACTTTCGTCATCGTGGCAGGGGACGATGTGGCATTACCCATTTTGGGGTACTCTGATGAATCTGAATTTGATGTACGAGATATTCCCATCAACAGGCAACAACGGCTTGCAGGGTATGAGGAGGAAATGGAGGCGATCTATACTTACAACATTGAACAATCTGAAACGGCGCGAAACGCATGGTCGACCGTAGCGTCATCACAGCAAACAGCAAGACGAAGCGGTGCACCTTTGATTCAGACCAAATGGAATCAAATCCGTATTATAACGCTTATTGCCCGGGAGGCTCTGTTGTGGGCTGTGTAGCCACCGCCATGGCACAGATCATGAAATACTATAACTGGCCGCGTCAGGGGGTAGGTTCTTCCAGTTACAATACCAGCGGATACGGTACTCTGAGCGTGAATTATGGAAACACAACGTACAACTGGGAGGCGATGCCGCAATACGTCTCTTCAAACAATTATCAGGCTACTGCGCTGTTAAGCTATCACTGCGGGGTTGCAGTACAAATGAGTTACTCTCCGTACGGCAGTGCGGCTTGGCAAGAAAATGTCACCACTGCGCTGAAGAACTACTTCCGCTATGCACAGACTGTCCGCAATGTATATAAATCAAATTACAGCTATTCCGGCTGGGTTGCTATGCTCCAAGCCGAGATCGACGCGGGAAGGCCCGTACAATATGCCGGCAACAGCTCGGACATCGGTCACTCTTTTGTTTGCGATGCTTATGATGGCGAATATTTTCACTTCAACTGGGGATGGGGCGGCATGTCCGATGGTTACTTCCTGACTAATGCATTAAATCCGGGCTCACTGGGCACGGGCGGTGGCTCGGCAGGAGGTTTCAATGCATATCAAACCTGTGTTATCGGGATCAAACCCGAAGGTGCAGCAGACCCAACGCCTCCCACTCCCACGCCGCCGACGCCAAGTCCTACGGGTGCAGATAAGTATGAGCCCAACAATACAGTGGCAGCGGCGTATGATCTGAACGGCTCTTTTGGTGGTTATTGGACGTTGCAACGCAATACGCAAGGTTCAACCATCCATAACGCATCGGATGTGGATTATTATAAGCTGAAACTCAGCGGTGGAAACTATTACATGTCCTTAAATGTCTATGTTCAGGACCAAGATTACAATACCGACGGCGGCAACTATACGCTGAACGCGGTTTGCAATCTGTCGACAGACGGTGGAAGAACTTGGTCACAAGATTTTTACGATTATGCAACCGGAGTTCCTGTTCAGCCGGGCGCCACGGTTCTTGTTAAAGTAGGACCTTATTATAAGAATCAAACCGGGAACTATAAACTGGATATTACGGTGGGTGCCAGTCCGCGAGCAATTATGGGAACAACAGAGGAAAGTGTTGATCCAAATACCAAAGTGTATCCGAACCCCGTCAGCGACGTCCTTCACGTAAAAGGGGATTACAGATTGATAGAAATCTTCGACGTTGCGGGCAAGGCGGTAAAAACCGGAAAAGGCAGTTCTGTAAATGTTAAGGATTTGCCGGCGGGTATTTATATTGTAAGGTTAAGCGACGGCAAGAATATCAGCAGTCATAAAGTAATCAAGAAGTAAATAAGAAAGGAGACTGTTAAGCGGCGACAACGGAAAAGTTGTCGCCGCTTTTGTTATGGTTTCTGCCGTTATTACGTAAGCATCGCCGTAATGTCCGGCCTAAATTGTATGCGAAGCGCGGTTCGGCATTTATCCGCTATATTTGTGAAAAAACAAATTATGCAGAGGAAAATTGCACTTTTTTTTAGTCTTGTTTTAGCGTTTGTTACAGTCGGCGCACAAAGTGTCGGCAGTGTGCCACGGCCAAAATTGGTGGTGGGCATTGTGGTAGACCAAATGCGCTGGGATTATCTTTACCGTTATCACGACCAATACGGCACAGACGGCTTTAGACGTTTGCTAAGCGACGGCTATTCTTTGAACAATGTTCATATAGACTACGTGCCTACGGTTACGGCGCTGGGGCACACAGCTATTTATACGGGTTCTGTTCCGTCCATCCATGGAATTGCAGGCAACAGCTGGCGCGACAGAGAAACAGGCGAGAGCGTTTATTGCACCGCCGATAACGGGGTGCAGCCCGTTGGCTCGACTTCCACCAAGAACGGCAGCCATTCACCGAATAATCTTTGGTCCACGACCATCGGAGACCAATTGCGTCTGGCCACCAATTTCCGCTCGCGCGTGGTGGGCGTTTCGTTGAAAGACCGCGCTTCCATCCTTCCGGCCGGAAAGAACCCGACAGCTGCCTTTTGGTTTGACGATACTACGGGCAACTTCATCACCAGCAGTTACTATCTAAAGCAGCTACCGGCGTGGGTCAATAGTTTCAATGCGCAAAAAAACGGCGAGACATTGCTGTCTAAAGGCTGGAACACGCTTTACCCCATCGCTCAGTATACACAGAGTACGGCAGACGATGTGCCGTGGGAGGGAACGGTAGGCACAGCCAAGAAGGCGGTGTTTCCATACAAGAACCTTCCGACCGATTATGTGAAAGATAAGGGCGTGATACGCGCGACACCTTTCGGCAATACCTTGACGCTGCGCTTTGCAGAAGCCGCGTTGGATGGATACCAATTAGGCAAAAACACCGATACCGATTTTCTGGCGATCAACCTCGCTTCGACGGATTACGTCGGTCATACCTTCGGTCCGAACTCGGTAGAAGTTCAAGACACTTATTTACGCTTGGACCGTGACTTGGCAGCCTTTTTCAAAATGTTGGACGCAAAGGTGGGCAAAGGAGAATATCTTGTTTTCCTGTCAGCCGACCACGGGGCGGCTCATAGCGAAGGTTTTTTGCGAGAGAACAAGTTAGGTGGCGGTTTCTTTGACGAAAACATGAAAGCCGACCTTGAAAAAGCGTTGAAAGCACGTTTCGGCGTTGAGAAGCTTGTGATGGCAATCAGCAATTACCAAGTGTACTTGAATAAGAAGACGATCAGAGAGAATCGCCTGACGGAATCAGAAGTTAAAGCGGAAATCATCGATGCGTTGCGCGGCCACCCTAATGTATTGTACGTGACCGACATGGATAAGGTAAATGAGGCAAGCATTCCGCAGCCTTTGCGGAACCGTATTGTCAACGGCTACAACTGGAAGCGCAGCGGACAGATTCAAATTATTACGAGAGACAATATGCTGCCGACTTATTCCAAAACCGGAACCACACACAGCGTTTGGAACTCGTATGACTCTCATATTCCGTTGGTGTTTATGGGCTGGGGAGTGAAACCCGGCGCGAGCGATAAGCCGTATCACATGACCGATATCGCACCTTCCGTTGCGGCCATGCTCAAAATCGAAAAGCCCAGCGGTACTGTCGGAAATCCGATTGCC
Organism: Chryseobacterium sp.; assembly: GCA_003852805.1. GTDB lineage: Bacteria > Bacteroidota > Bacteroidia > Flavobacteriales > Weeksellaceae > Elizabethkingia. Next base: position 4,411 of record RDDY01000066.1, on the reverse strand, counting down.
GAGGTGAGCCACCCGTAAATTCTCTTCTCATAAAAAAACGCCCGACAAATTGTCGGGCGTTTTTGTTCGTTGTGGTTTACAGCTATTTCTGTGGCGGATATTGCTTTAGGATTTCCGCTACCACTTCGGGGATTTGCTTTTGCTTGCTACGCGGATTGTCGACGTTGATGCCGCTGCCGATCCCTTGCCAAACCAAGCGATTGCTGCGCGCATCTACCAAGTCTATTTCCAGCGTGCCGCGGTTGTAAGAGTCGCTGAAAACGCGGTTCACGCCGAAGCCCCAGCCAAAACCGCCCCAGCCGTAGCCTACGCGCATTGGCGTGCTGTAGTAATCGTTCACTTTTTTGTGTGATGCTTTTACGTGCACCAACAGATCGGCGTTTGCAGCTTCGGAAAGTCCTTTCATCTGCAGTTGTCGGCGGATTTCGGTCAGAACTCGCCCACGGTCGATGTCGTTGATTTTAAGATCGCTATCTCGGAGGCTATATGTGCGGTACCGGAGGAAGTTCACGCTCTGCTCATAGTCGGATTTCACCATATAAGGGCTGCAAGAGCCTAAGGTGAGTATTGCAGCGGCTGCAATGAGAATATATCGTTTCATTTGGTAGAATTGTTTTTGGGTGTCTTCAGAAATGTGTCGGTTTTTTTATCATAACCATACGGGCAATGCTTACAGCCACTTTTACAACAATAGCCGCGCTTCAGATGGAACGCTTCGGTAAATACCTTGTAGCCTTGCTCATTGTAGTAAAAGTCTTCGTGCTCTTTGATGGGACTTATCTTCATAGGTTAAAAGTACCAAAAGCTTTTTATATTTGTTCAATGATAATTGTATGCCAAAAACTCTTGGCAAAGACGCGGATCACGGGCATCACGATTTTTCCGTTCATATTCTTGAAAAACAGAAGTTTGCGGTTGGATCCTGTGCTGATTAATCATGAGCGCATTCACCTGCGTCAGCAGCTGGAATTGCTCATTGTTTTCTTTTATCTGTTTTATGTGGTGGAATATTATATCCGTCTGCTGCGTTTGCGCAATGCTTATCAAGCTTACCGTACCATTTCATTTGAGCGCGAAGCTTTTGAGCATGAGAACGACCTGGGTTACTTGAAGAAACGCCGCTTCTGGAGCTTTGTGAAATATCTATGAAAAAGTTGTCGCTTCCCGTCGGTGCCGCCCCGATTGTCCAACTTGATATCCCGGCCGACATTGAACTCTATATCAAAAGGGAAGACTTGGTACACCCGAGCATTTCGGGCAACAAATACTGGAAACTTTTTCACAACATCAACCGATATGCCGACCGCTCCATTCCCGACGAAGAACGTTTGATTATCACTTTCGGCGGCGCTTTTTCCAACCATATTTCTGCGTTGGCCTCTTTCGGTGCGATGGCGAGTGTAAAAACCATCGGCGTCATCAGAGGCGAAGAGTTGAAGAACAGTAGCGTCTATAACCCGACTTTGTCTGTAGCCATCGACAACGGTATGGAACTTCATTTCGTTTCCCGAGAAGAATATCGGGATAAGGAAGCGCTGTACCGAGAATACCAAACACGCTTTCCCGCTGCACTGATTATTCCCGAAGGCGGCAGCAATGCTACGGCTGTGGAGGGAATCGGCTATATGCTCGGGCCTGATACAAAAGAATTTAAGTACCTTTGCGCAGCTGTTGGCACCGGGGGAACCGTGGCCGGACTGTCTCGGTTTGCAGGCGATGATCAAAAGGTTATCGGGTTCGGGGTGGTCAAAGATTCTGCGTTGCCCGCGAGAATCCGAGAGCTGGGTGCGCGTGATAATCTTGAATTGAAAGATGCCGCGGGCGCAGGCTACGGTAAAATAAACGATGAAGACGTCCGTTTTATCAATGCGTTTCATCAGCGGCACGGCATTCCGCTGGACCCTGTTTATACCGGGAAAATGATGCGGAAACTGATAAGCTTGGCAGACGACGGTTTCTTTGCAAAAGGCAGCAAGGTGCTGGCGTTCCACACCGGCGGATTGCAGGGAATTGCCGGAGCTAATGATTTTTTAAGACAAAAGCAACGACCAATTATAAACTATCAAATATGATAAAAAACATTGCAATGCTTTTTGCGACGATTGCCACGCTCACGGCACACGCGCAAACTTGGAATACCGAGGAACAGTACATCCAGAGATTTGCGGCCTACGCGGTTGAGGAGATGGAACTATACAAAATCCCTGCCAGTATCACCTTGGCGCAGGGGTTATTGGAAACCGCAGGAGGGCAGAGCCGCTTGGCCCAAGAAGCCAAAAACCATTTCGGGATCAAATGCAAAGAAAACTGGACAGGCAGAACGATTACCCATACCGACGACGCCCCCAACGAGTGCTTCCGCGCCTACGACACGCCCCGAGATTCTTACAGAGACCATTCTTTGTTCTTGGCCACGCGCAAATTTTACGCTTCACTTTTTACGCTCGATCCCAAAGATTACAAAGCTTGGGCTTACGGTCTTAAAACCGCAGGATACGCTACCAATGCACGCTATGCACCTGCGCTTATCAGTAAAATTGAGAAATATCGCCTATACGAATTCGATCATGTGAGTACAGCAATGGTGGGTGAAAAGCTCTTGGCAATGTACCCCGATCTGAAAAACGACGCGGTATTCTTGGCCCAATACGGCGGAACCAAACAAACTTCCGCTCCGGAGCCCACAATCAAAGTGGCATACCAACCGACCTCTTACGCACAACAGCAGCAGACGGTGGCGCGCAAGGTAGCCGAGGCCAAGTCAAAGGCACCGTTGGAAGACATGCTCGTGAAAAACCACCCGAACGGGGGATTGCGCTTTGTCATCGTCCCGGAGCCGATGGATCTGTCACAAATCGCGAAGAAATTCAACATCAGCCAAAACCGTTTGATGAAATATAACGAGCTCAGCGGTACACGCTTAAATAAAAATCAGCTCGTTTTCTTGGACAACAAAAAGAAATCGGCCAAGCAGAAAACCTACAACGCCCAAGCCGGCGAATCCATGTACGATATCGCTCAAAAATTTGCGATGCGCTTGGATCATCTCTACACCAAGAACCGGATGGCTTACGGTGACCAGCCTGTCGCGGGCCAAGTCATCTACTTAGACGCTAAAAAACCTAGATCTTAAATGTTATATCAAAGAAGCAGCGCCTTGTTTGACGAGGCGCAGCGTTATATTCCCGGCGGCGTTAACTCTCCGGTCCGGGCGTTTCGTTCTGTGGGCGGCGTGCCCGTTTTCATGAAATCTGCCAGCGGTGCCTATCTTACCGATGCCGACGGACGCGAGTACGTAGATTACATCAACTCTTGGGGGCCGGCCATTTTGGGCCACACGCACCCCGAAGTGTTGGAAGCGGTGCAAAAGCAAGCTGAGCACGGTTTTTCATTCGGTACACCTACGGAGTTGGAGACCGAGATTGCAAAGTTTATCGTAGGATTGGTGCCGAATATTGATCAGATCCGTATGGTTTCTTCGGGAACGGAAGCGTGTATGAGCGCCATCCGTTTGGCAAGGGGATATACGGGACGCGATAAATTCATCAAGTTTGAAGGTTGTTATCACGGCCACTCAGATTCGTTTTTGATTAAAGCCGGAAGCGGTGCGGCCACTTTCGGAAATCCGAGTTCGCCCGGCGTAACAAAGGGTACCGCGCAAGATACGCTATTGGCACGCTACAATGATATAGACCAAGTCGGAGATTTGTTCTGTCACAACGAGGGACAAATCGCAGCCGTGATCATAGAACCGGTGGCCGGCAATATGGGTTGTGTTTTGCCCGAAAATGATTTCCTTAAAAAGCTGCGTACAGTCTGTGACGCGAACGGAGCACTGTTGATTTTTGACGAAGTGATGACGGGTTTCCGTTTGGCCATGGGCGGCGCACAGGAAGCCTACGGCGTGGCGGCTGATATCGTCTGCTTCGGGAAGGTGATCGGTGGCGGAATGCCCGTCGGCGGTTTTGCAGCCCGCGAAGAAATCATGCGCCATTTGGCACCGTGGGGCGGCGTCTATCAGGCGGGCACACTGAGCGGGAATCCTTTGGCAATGCGCGCAGGGTTAACAACTTTGCAAATCATAGAGCGCGAAAAAGATGACTTCTACCGACGCATCAATAAAACAACGGAAACCCTCGATTTCGAAATCGGTAAAATTTTAAACGAGAAAGGAATAGAGCACCGCATAAACAGAAAGGGCTCGATGATGAGCGTATTCTTCCACATCAACTCGGTTTCCAATTTTGACCAAGCGGCTCATGCAAACCACGCTTTGTTCAATAATTTCTTTCATAAATTATTGGCCAACGGAATTTATCTGCCGCCAAGCGGATATGAAACTTGGTTTATTTCCGATGCCATTAAAGAAGAAGAAATCGACAAAACGCTGGAAGCTGTTCGGAAGTTTGAA
>RDDY01000026.1 GCA_003852805.1 Chryseobacterium sp. | reverse complement strand
GTAAAAGTTTTCTACTTCCCCAAGTGTTCACAGTTTCTTGTGAAAAAAAACTTTTGAGGTCAGATATTCCCGTTTCTCGTTTTCGATGGTTCATACCTTACCACCGCGGTCTTCAGAAGACTCTTTGAGTTTCTGACCAGCTTTTTCTTGATTTAAATTCTCTGCTGACAGCTTAATTTGAATTGTTGGTTAGCTGCACACTACAAAGACAACAGCTTTGTTTAATAATAAATTAAATTTTGATAATTTGGTATTAATTTACACTTCGGCACGTATATTGAAAGGTAAGTCATGTCATTAAACCACAAAATAATTTATTATGAACAATGCAAAAGAAGGAGAAGTAACAAAGAAAATTGAAAATGAAACTTCTCAATTACCATCTGTATTATGGCTGAGTCTGGCAGTAGCTTCCATGGCTGTATCGGCAGGTTTGAAAATTTCCGGCAAAGGCAAAGATGCACTGTTCGTAGGACAATGGGCAGCACCTTTCATGCTCTTGGGCATTTACAATAAAATTGTAAAAACCGAGGGCAATGACTAACATCTTTGAACGGATGCCAAAAAAATTCCGGCAGTGCCGGATTTTTTTTGGCTTAAACTTGGTTATTTATATACTTCTATACAATTAAAGTATATATTTTTGCTATTATTATACCACTTATGACACTACAATTCATTACCGAAGTACTGCAATTGGTTGATAGGTACAACCACGAAGCAAAGCGCCACAACAGTCCCGAAAACGATATAGGAAGTTTTAAAAAATGGATAGCGCGCGATGTCAGTATGTGCGATGAAGAAGTGGATTGGGAAGGAAAAGAAAATAACAGATCGGCAGATAGCGTCATCAGCACTATGATTGTACGTATGAACCGTTATGGCAAGAATTATTTTCGGGCTGCCATCGAAGGCTCTGACTTGGCGTCAACAGATGACATGATCTACCTAATCACTTTAGAGGCGTTTGGTCCTTTGACAAAAAGTGAACTCATCCGAAAGAATGTGCACGACAAGTCTGCGGGCATGAGTATAATCAACCGACTGATAAAAAACGACCTTGCAGCCCAAAGAAATAATACCGACGACGCTCGGAGTAAAGTGGTAGAGCTGACCACACGAGGCAGAAGCGTTCTTGAACAATATATGGCAAAGGTGCGCGATGCATCTAAGATAGTGACGGCGCAACTGACGCGTAAGGAAAAATTAATCCTG
>RDDY01000122.1 GCA_003852805.1 Chryseobacterium sp. | reverse complement strand
TTTCGCCGTTCTCCTTCACCTTCAGGCGACATTTCACCTTCGCGTTCAGAGAAGCGCGACCTTCATTGTAAGCGATTTCCGCTTCTTCCGGAGAATAGAATGCCAGACCCTCGCCCTTCACTTTATAATCTTCGGTAGAACTTGCCTCTTTCGTCATGAAATACAGACCCAAAACCATGTCTTGTGATGGTACCGTAATCGGTGAACCGTTGGCAGGGTTCAGGATGTTCTGTGAACCCAGCATCAGCAGCTGCGCTTCCAGAATAGCTTCCGGGCCCAGCGGCAAGTGTACCGCCATCTGGTCACCGTCAAAGTCGGCGTTGAACGCCGTGGTTACCAGCGGGTGTAGCTGGATAGCTTTACCCTCGATCATCTTCGGCTGGAACGCCTGGATACCCAAACGGTGAAGCGTAGGCGCACGGTTCAGAAGAACCGGGTGGCCTTTCATCACATTTTCCAGAATATCGTAAACAACAGGCTCTTTTCTGTCGATGATTCTCTTGGCGGACTTTACCGTTTTCACAATACCTCTCTCGATCAGTTTTCTAATGATGAACGGCTTGTAAAGCTCGGCTGCCATGTCCTTTGGAATACCGCACTCATGCAACTGCAGGCTTGGGCCCACGACGATTACCGAACGTGCGGAATAGTCGACACGCTTACCCAAAAGGTTCTGACGGAAACGACCTTGCTTCCCTTTCAGAGAGTCTGAGAGCGACTTCAGAGGACGGTTGGATTCCGACTTAACCGCAGATGATTTGCGGGTGTTGTCGAACAATGAATCTACCGCTTCCTGAAGCATACGCTTCTCGTTTCGGAGAATAACTTCCGGCGCTTTAATCTCCAAGAGTCTCTTCAAACGGTTATTACGGATGATTACCCTTCTGTAAAGGTCGTTCAAATCCGAAGTTGCAAAACGTCCGCCGTCCAATGGAACCAATGGTCTCAGTTCCGGTGGAATGATTGGCAGTACGCGCATGATCATCCATTCCGGGCGGTTGATCATACGAGTATTCGCACCGCGGAGAGCTTCCACAACAGAAAGTCTCTTCAGCGCTTCGGTTCTTCTCTGCTTGGATGTTTCGTTGTGCGCTTTGTGACGCAGCTCGTACGACAGAGAATCCAGATCAATGCGCTTCAACAGTTCTTCAACCGCTTCGGCACCCATCTTGGCGATGAATTTATTCGGGTCGTTGTCGTCCAGATACTGGTTTTCCACCGGAAGGGTTTCCAGAATATCCAGATACTCTTCTTCCGTCAAGAATTCCATCGGCTCGAAATCGGCGCCGTCTGCTCTCTTGGCAATACCCTGCTGAATGACCACATATCTTTCGTAATAGATGATCATATCCAAACGCTTGGACGGCAGGCCCAGCAGATAACCGATTTTGTTCGGCAACGAACGGAAGTACCAAATATGAGCTACAGGCACCACCAGATTGATGTGACCGATGCGCTCACGACGCACTTTTTTCTCGGTCACCTCCACGCCGCAACGGTCGCAGACGATTCCCTTGTAACGGATACGCTTGTACTTTCCGCAAGCACACTCGTAATCCTTGACCGGGCCGAAAATCTTCTCGCAGAAAAGACCGTCGCGCTCCGGCTTGTGCGTCCGGTAGTTGATGGTTTCCGGCTTCAACACCTCGCCGCGTGATTCCTGAAGAATAGACTCAGGAGACGCAAGACCGATGCTGATCTTATTAAAATTGCTTGTTCTATTTTTATTTGACATAAATTCTTAGATTTTGATTTCAGATTTCAGATTTCAGACGAAATCCTTCTTTCCAAATTCTTCTTGGTTTAAATTTTTAGAGTCTTACAATCCGACATCTAATGTCTGACATCTGATATCTTACTCTTCCAATCTTACGTCAAGTCCAAGACCCTGAAGCTCGTGCAGCAATACGTTGAACGACTCAGGAATTCCCGGTTCAGGCATCGCTTCGCCTTTGGCAATTGCCTCGTAGGTTTTGGCTCTACCGATTACGTCATCCGACTTCACCGTCAAGATCTCGCGCAGGATGTTGGACGCACCGAAGGCTTCCAGTGCCCACACCTCCATCTCACCGAAACGCTGACCACCGAACTGTGCCTTACCACCCAGCGGCTGCTGTGTGATGAGTGAGTATGGCCCGATAGAACGCGCGTGCATTTTATCGTCTACCATGTGGCCCAGCTTCAGCATATAGATCACACCTACGGTTGCCGGCTGTGTGAAACGCTCGCCTGTGCCGCCGTCATACAGATACGTGTTACCGTATTTAGGCAATTCTGCACGGTCTGTGTATTCGGTAATTTGGTCGAGGTTTGCGCCATCGAAAATCGGTGTGGCGAATTTCAAACCAAGCTTCTTACCTGCCCAGCCCAGAACGGTTTCATAGATCTGACCGATGTTCATACGTGATGGTACGCCCAGCGGGTTCAGTACGATGTCTACCGGCGTTCCGTCTTCCAAGAACGGCATGTCTTCCTGACGAACGATGCGCGACACGATACCTTTGTTACCGTGGCGGCCCGCCATCTTATCGCCTACGTTCAGCTTACGCTTCTTGGCGATGTAAACTTTTGCCAACTTCATGATACCCGCAGGCAGTTCGTCACCGATAGAAATAGCGAATTTCTCGCGGTTCTTCATGCTCTGCAGATCATTGTACTTGATCTTATAGTTATGAATCAGTTTCTTGATCAGCTCGTTACGGTCAGCGTCAACAGTCCAATCCGAACCGTTCACGTTCACGTAATCCTCTACACTGGTCAACAGTTTCAGCGTGAACTTCACACCTTTACCGATGATCTCTTCGTCCAGGTCGTTGTTTACACCTTGCGAAGTTTTACCGTTCACCAGAGTGTTCAGTTTATCGAGCAGCGTGCTTCTCAGTTCGTCGAACTTAGCTTGGTACTTGTTTTCGATTTCCTCAAGAATCAGCTTCTCTTCTGATCTCTTCTTCTTGTCTTTGATGTTGCGTGAGAACAGCTTCTTACCGATTACCACACCATGCAGTGAAGAGTCAGCCTTGAGTGAAGCATCTTTCACATCACCGGCCTTATCACCGAAGATTGCACGAAGCAGTTTTTCTTCCGGTGTAGGGTCAGACTCACCTTTCGGTGTAATCTTACCGATCAGGATATCACCCGGACGAACTTCTGCACCGATACGGATCATACCGTTCTCGTCCAGATCCTTGGTCGCTTCTTCTGAAACGTTCGGGATGTCTGAAGTCAGTTCTTCTGCGCCCAGTTTGGTATCTCTTACTTCCAGTGAATATTCGTCCACGTGGATGGAGGTAAACCAGTCTTCGCGAACCACTTTTTCGTTGATAACGATAGCATCCTCAAAGTTGTACCCTTTCCACGGCATGAACGCCACCACCAGGTTTCTACCCAGCGCCAGCTCACCGTTTTCAGTTGCGTAACCGTCGCACAGTACCTGGCCTTTTACCACATGATCTCCAACGCGAACGTTGGGTCTCAGGGTGATGGTTGTACTCTGGTTGGTCTTGCGGAACTTCGTCAGGTTGTAGGTTTTCTCTGCGGTGTCGAAGCTTACCAGATCTTCGTCTTCGCTTCTTTCGTAACGGATGACGATTTTGTCAGCATCTACATACTCCACAGTACCGTTGCCTTCGGCGTTGATCAGTACGCGCGAATCTCTCGCTACCTGCTGTTCCAAACCGGTACCCACAATCGGAGCCTCGGGCTTCAACAATGGAACTGCCTGACGCATCATGTTTGATCCCATCAGTGCACGGTTGGCATCGTCATGCTCCAAGAACGGAATCAGTGATGCCGAGATACCCGAAATCTGGTTGGGTGCCACGTCGATCAGGTCAACCTGCTGCGGTTCAACCACAGGATAGTCGCCGTCCAGACGGGCGATGATACGGTCTGTATTGAAGGAACCGTCCTCGGCCAAATCAACGTTTGCCTGAGCGATTACTTTGTCTTCTTCATCCTCAGCGTTCAGGAAGATCGGTGCAGATTTCAAATCTACTTTACCATTTTCTACCTTGCGGTAAGGAGTTTCAATAAAACCGAGGCTATTAATTTTCGCGTATATACCCAACGACGAAATCAGACCGATGTTTGGTCCTTCCGGCGTTTCGATCGGGCAGATACGGCCGTAGTGCGTATGGTGAACATCACGAACCTCGAAACCTGCTCTCTCTCTCGACAGACCGCCGGGTCCCAATGCAGAAAGTCTACGCTTATGCGTAATCTCTGACAGCGGGTTGGTCTGGTCCATGAACTGAGACAGCTGGTTGGTACCGAAGAACGAGTTGATTACCGACGTCAGCGTCTTGGCGTTAACCAAATCCAGCGGCGTAAAGATTTCGTTATCACGAACGTTCATACGCTCTTTGATGGTTCTTGCAATACGCGAAAGACCCACGCCGAACTGTCCTGCCAGCTGCTCGCCGACGGTTTTGATTCTTCTGTTGGATAAGTGGTCGATATCGTCTACTTCAGCCTTTGAATTGGCAAGCTCCATCAAGTGCTTAACGATGCTGATGATATCTTCCTTCGTCAGAACCTGGGTATCTTCGGAGATATCGAGCCCCAGTTTCTTGTTCAATCTGTAACGGCCTACTTCGCCCAGAGAATAACGCTGTTCTGAGAAGAAAAGCTTCTCGATGATACCGCGCGCAGTTTCTTCATCTGGCGGATCAGCATTTCTAAGTTGTCTGTAGATATATTCTACCGCCTCTTTCTCTGAGTTGGTAGGGTCTTTTTCAAGGTGTTCTGAATGATGGAGAACTCATTTGCATTTTCGTTGTGGACGAAGATACAGGAGAGGTGGTTTCCATCGAGCGTAACGAGATCATCCTGGATCGTGAAACCGTCTTGGAAAAAGAGCATCTGAACCTTTTTCAGGTTGGCCTTGGTCACTTTTACCTCTTCGGCAAGGTCAAAGATTTGCAGGATTTCTTTATCGGATTCGTAACCGATTGCGCGAAGCAATGTGGTCAACGGAAGCTTTTTCTTACGATCGATATACGCGTACATCACGCTGTTGATATCGGTAGTAAATTCCATCCACGATCCTTTGAAAGGAATGATACGCGAATAGTAAAGCTTGGTTCCGTTGGCGTGGTAGGTCTGACCGAAGAATACGCCCGGTGAACGGTGCAACTGGGTTACCACCACACGCTCGGCGCCGTTGATGATGAACGAGCCGCTGGGCGTCATATACGGAACGGGCCCTAAATACACATCCTGAACAACGGTCTGGAAGTCCTCGTGCTCGGGATCGGTACAATACAATTTCAGTCTGGCTTTCAACGGAACGCTGTAGGTCAAACCGCGCTCGATACATTCGTCGATGCTGTAACGCGGAGAATCTACCAGGTAGTCCAAGAATTCCAGCACGAACTGGTTGCGCGAGTCGGTAATGGGGAAATTCTCCTGGAAAGTTTTGTACAGTGCCTCGTTCAGGCGCTGCTCCGGGAGAGTTTCTAACTGGAAAAACTCTTTGAACGACTGGATCTGAATATCCAAGAAGTCATGAGCTTCCATTTTACCCTTCGCCGTAGAGAAATTGATTCTCTTGTTCTCGTGAGTTTTTGCGATTGTTGGGTTACTCATAGAAGTTTAAGAAAGGTTAAAAAATATTTTGTTTCGCAAAAAATATCAGGTCGAAGGCGAGAAACGAAAGGAGATTGAAAACCGCGGCGCCGTTGGTTACGATACTGTTGGTCTGCGATCTCGATTCTTTGTCTTTAATCCAACCTAACTGCAACGCCGGTATATCTTTTCACGGAGTAGTGCAAAATATTCTTTACATTTTCACCGCGATATCGGCCAAACCTTAAACGCAAAAAGCCCTTTCAAATGATTGAAAGAGTTGATTGTGAGTAAGTTATTTATTTATGGTCGATTATCAGCAGCAAAATGGATTGCAAATATACGACATATTATAGAGAATAACAAGTAGTAAACAAAAGAGCCACACCTTTCGGTGTGGCTCTCCATTATGCTTTGGGTTGTAAAGCTTACTTCAGTTCTACTTCAGCACCGGCTTCTTCCAGTTGCTTCTTCAGAGCTTCGGCTTCGTCTTTGCCGATGCCTTCTTTGATAGGGGTAGGAGCGTTGTCTACCATATCTTTGGCGTCTTTCAGACCGGCACCTGTCAGGTCTTTTACCAGCTTAACAACAGCCAGTTTAGAAGCACCTGCAGATTTCAGAATCACGTCGAATTCTGTTTTTTCTTCAGCAGCTTCGGCAGCACCACCGGCAGCAGCTACTACAGTTGCAGCAGCAGGCTCGATGCCGTACTCATCCTTCAGGATTTGTGCCAGTTCGTTAACGTCTTTTACTGTAAGGTTTACAAGCGTTTCCGCCAAGTTTTTCAAATCTTCCATTTTGTTGAAAATGTTTTTAGTTGAACGATTTATTTTGTTGAGTGAGTTACTTTTAAATAACGAAGAGGATTACTCTGCTCCTTCTTCTTCTTTGTTTTCTTTGTTCTGAAGCGCAGACAATACGTTGCGGATCGGAGACTGAAGCAGGCCGATGATCTCGCCGATCATTTCTTCTCTCGACTTGATGTTAGCCAGAGTGCCCAGGTTCTCGTCGCCTACGTAGAAAGTTTCCTGCAGATATGCAGACTTCAACGCCGGCTTCTCCTCTTTTTTTCTGAAGTTCTGGATCAGCTTTGCCGGAGCGTTAGCCGTTTCAGAAAGCATCAGCGCAGAGTTGCCTTTGAATGTGCCGAACATTTCGCTGTAATCTACACCGTTATCCAGCTGCTCGAGAGCTTTTTGGAGCAAAGTGTTTTTTACAACCTTAACCTTGATATTGTTTTTGAAAGCCTGTCTTCTGAAGTCAGAAGTTGCACCGGCGTTCATGCCTTCCAGATCTGCTACGTAGATCACTTTAGCATCCTGCAGAAGGTCTTTCAGTTCCTGTATTGCTACTGCTTTATTCTCTTTGGTCATTGCTGCAAGGATTATGGGTTAACAGATTTGGTATCGATTGCAATACCCGGGCTCATGGTAGAAGACAGATAAACGCTTTTCACGTAAGTTCCCTTAGCTGCGGTAGGTTTCAGTTTGATCAGTGTCTGGATCAATTCCTGAGCGTTCTCGCGGATCTTTTGTGGTTCGAACGATACTTTACCGATTGCTGCGTGAATGATACCGTATTTGTCTACTTTGAAGTCGATTTTACCGGCTTTCACTTCTGCCACCGCTTTACCAATCTCTTGAGTAACGGTTCCTGACTTGGGGTTCGGCATCAAACCGCGCGGACCCAACACTCTACCGAGCGGACCCAGCTTACCCATAACGGCGGGCATGGTAACGATAACGTCTACATCTGTCCAGCCGTCTTTGATCTTTTGCAGGTATTCGTCCAGACCTACATAGTCAGCGCCGGCTTCTTTCGCCTCTGCTTCTTTGTCCGGAGTCACCAATGCCAAAACTTTCACGTCTTTACCTGTACCGTGGGGCAGAGACACTACGCCTCTTACCATTTGGTTGGCCTTACGCGGGTCTACACCCAGACGAACCGCGATGTCTACAGAAGCGTCGAACTTTGCAGTGTTCACTTCTTTCACCAAAGCAGAACCTTCTTCCAGAGTGTAAAGTTTGTTCTTATCTATTTTGCTTAAAGCTTCCTTTTGCTTTTTTGATACTGTTGCCATCTGATGTTTTTTAAGCGTTTGGTTTAGTTCCGGTTACTTTCAGTCCCATAGATCTCGCTGTACCGGCTACCATGCTCATGGCAGCATCTTTCGTGAAGCAGTTAAGGTCGGTCATTTTATCCTCAGCGATCTGAGCCACTTGATCCCAAGATACGCTGCCCACTTTGTTACGGTTAGGCTCGCCGGAACCTTTTTTCACTTTAGAAGCTTCCATCAACTGTACTGCAGCAGGTGGCGTCTTGATGATGAATTCGAAGGACTTGTCCTCGAATACGGTAATTACCACGGGAAGAATCTGGCCCGGTTTGTCCTGAGTTCTACCGTTGAATTGCTTACAAAACTCCAGGTGAAAGGCGGGGCAGCTAACCCGTCTCCACCGGTAG
>RDDY01000382.1 GCA_003852805.1 Chryseobacterium sp. | reverse complement strand
AGACGAGCTTTATCAAGAAATACAACCGAAGCACCAACTATATGTATTTCCTGTGGCCCGGTGTTTTGGCTACCGTGCTGCAACAGGTCCTTTTGCTGGCCTTGGCTCTGTCGTTCGCTACCGAATACGAGAACGGCACCTTCGTTGATCTGACGCGCAGAACCTCCCTGTTTTCTATGGTAGCTATCAAGGTGATACCGTATATGATTATGAGTTTCGGGATTTGGCTGCTTTACTATGCGCTGACTTTTTGGTTCAAGATTCCGGTGCGCGAGAATCTTTTGAACCTGACCTTGGTGGCGGGAGTTTTCGTTACCTCGGTTTGCTTCATCGGCATTTTGGTCAGTATTCTGATTCCGAATCAGCTGAAAGCAACCGAAGTGCTGATGGTGGTGGCCACGCCTAGTTTCATATTGAGCGGCTTCACTTGGCCGCTGAGTCAGATGCCCGTTTGGGTGCAAAACATTGCGGCGGGCATTCCGTTGACGCATTTCCTGAAAGCGTTTCGCATCCTGCTCATAGAGCGCGGAACCTTAGAACAGACTTGGCCTGCCGTCCGTGCAATGATATGGATTGCCGTAGTCTGCGGCATTGCCTCCTTCATCGCGCTTCACCTCAAGCGCCGACAAGCAAAGAAAAGCCTGACGGCCGATAACGATACCGCCGTGGAAATCTAAAAAAAGTCGGACCCGAGGGTTCGACTTTTTTGTTGTGTTTATCTTCCCTCGTGCCAGTAATAGCTGTCCGGGTATTGTCGTTGGCCGAAGATGGCGGTGCCCACGCGCACTATGGTGGAGCCTTCTTCTATGGCGGTTTCCAAGTCGCCGCTCATGCCCATCGATAGTTCCTTCATTTCCACTCCGGGGATGTTCTCGGCGATGATTTCCTGTTGTATGTTTTTCAATAATTTAAAACACCGGCGAACCTTCTCGGTTTCGGCGCTGAATAGTCCGATGGTCATCAAGCCTTTGATGTGAATTCTGTCCAGCTTCGCCACTTCGCGCGTCAGGGTTAACGCATCTTCGGGTTTCGCACCGAATTTACTTTCTTCGCCCGAAGTGTTGACTTGAATAAAAGCGTCGATGTGTTTGTCCTCAAATTCCAGGCGCTGCTGTAATTTTTGGGCTAAGCTCAAACGGTCTAACGACTGCACGCACCGCACATCGCACCGAAGAATTTCTTTGATTTTATTGCTCTGTAAATGGCCGATGAAATGGTTGTCGTGCGGCTCTTCCTGCAGCGCTTCATATTTTTCCTTTAGTTCCTGTACTTTGTTCTCGGCAATCAGCGGATAGCCTGCGCGGATGGCGGCCAAAATTCGATCGGGCGCTACGGTTTTTGTGGCCAGCAGCAACTTCACTTCTTTCGGGTCGCGGCCTGCCGACCGGCACGCTTTATCGATGCGTTGCCGGATGGCCGCAATATTTTCTACAATCTCGTTCATGCGTTTTGTTCTTTCAGGAGTTGATTGATCAGTGCCGCTTTTATCTGCGTCAGTGCGTGGTCTTTGGCCTCGGCGAAGGATACTTCATAGATTCTTTCAAAGCTTTGAAGATGCGTGGGGAAGCGCTCTTGCAGTTCGTCATAGTACGCATTCAGAGTTTCTTGTGAAGGCTTTTGGTATTCTATCCTGAGCTGAAAACGGCGCATCAGCGCAATGTCCACAATTTCGGGATGGTTGGTGGCGCAGAGCAAAAGTGCGTTTTCGGGGAAATAATCGATGAGCTGAATCAGCGTATTGACCAAGCGCCGCATTTCGCCAACATCTTTGTCGTCGCTGCCACGCGCCTTGCCGATCTGGTCGAATTCATCCAAGAATAAAACAGCTTTGTCGCGAGCGGCTTTATCGAAGACCTGCTTCAGATGCTGAGAGGTTTCGCCGATACGCGCACTGACGATATTGCTGAGATTAAGAATCAGTATTTTCTTGCCCAAGGCTTGCGCAATGGCTTTCGCCGTCATGGTTTTCCCGCATCCCGAACTGCCGTACAGCAGTATTTTATTGTTGGCCGGCAAACCGTGTTTGTGAATTTCGTCTATGAAGCGATGTTCCAGGATTAACTGCTCAACGGTCTTGCGGTTGGCGTCGTCCAAGACCACCTCGTCTAAAGTAACCTTTTCGTCATCCTGAATAATCAGGTCAAATAAATGCACAGTTGATTGTTTGAACAAAGGTACGGAAACCTATACTTTGCGAGCTACAAACCGAATGACGCTGCCGGTTCCTCGGTGGCCAAAACCTTCATTCAGTTCTGCCTCGCATTGTTCCGAAAGAAGAATTTCCATGCCCCGAAAATCATTTTCTATTTCATCCCTGTCAAAACGCATCGCCGGATTGGGTGGTCCACCAATGCCGGAATTTTTCTTTTGGTAGTCGCCGTGGTTCTTGCTGAAGCCTTCCAAGATGAGCGTTCCTCCGGGGCGGAGCAGCGTTGTCAAGCGTTTGTGCAGATCGGCGCGGAGGCCGGCAGGGAAGTGAGCGTAGATGAGTGCTATGGCGTCGAAACTGTTTTCTTTAAAATTCATTTGGTCTAATGTGCCGATGCGGTAATCGATCACCACGCTGTTCTTATCGGCCAGGCGTTCCGCTTTTTTCTTGCCTTCCGCGCTGATGTCGAAAGCCTCGACCGTCCAGCCGAGCGTTGCGGCATAAACCGCATTTCTGCCTTCGCCCTCGGCAGGAAACAAGATGCGCCCGGGCATCAGCTGTAGCAGTTGCTCTTTCAAAAATTCATTTGGCGCTTCGCCATAAGCATATTCTTCTTTGGCATAGCGCTCGTTCCAGTGTTGTGCGGGGTCTGTCATGTTTTATTTTATAATGTCTTAAAAGTCTTTGTCTTCAGCATTTCAATATCGGGAATGCCTTTTTTGAGGAAGTTTTCCATTGCCTCTACCGCTGAGAGTTCGAGGTTTTTTCGATTTCTGCCGAGCTTCTGCGGTACGCCTTGCTCGGTTACGAAAGTTGCTTTGTAGGTTTTATCGGGCTCGACCATTTCGTCACCGACATAAAGTTCCATGATGCGCTTGTCTTTCGGATTTTCGATTCGGAAATAGACGGTCAGCCCGAGGCAACGCTTTACATATCCGCCCATCTGTTCAAACGGCTCGGCGGAGAAGGTGTGTTCCAAATTGCTCTCGATCATGCTGCGGATTTCCTTGCCGGTAAGCTCGACCACCGAGACGGGCGGATCGTGCGGAATGATGTTGAAAAGTTGCATTCTGTTGATGCGCCCTTTAGGAATCGGTGCACCGTACCGCCAACCGTTGGAGAATGCAACCTCGGCCTCCGTAGCGTCTAACAGTGCCGCCAGCATGAAGTTGTCCATGGTAGAATTGAGCGTATTGTAACGGTGAAGCGTCAACGGTGTCTCGCCGACCTCGGTGTCAAAATATTCCCGGTAAGGTTGCAAGGCTTGATCTACCAGACTTTGTACCTCTGCGTCGATTGGGAAATTGTCGTCAACAATTTTCAGTTCGTATTTATAATCTTCAATTTCTAAGTTTTCAATTGTCAAGTCCAGTTGGCCGATGAAAGAACCGTGGCAGCCGCACTGGATAATCAGCGTATCGTTTACTTTCTCGGCCTCGTACATTCGGTTGTGCGTATGGGCGCTGAGGCAAACATCTACACCGCCCACCTTGCGCAGCAGTTCGCAATCTTGCGGAAAACCGTTATGCGACAGCAGGACGACGAGATCGGCGCCTTTGTCTTTTACTTCCTCAATGTATTTCGGCAATTCGTCGATACCGTCCGTCAGTTCTATACCGTCACTGAAACCTTCGGGCATGGTTTTGTCTACAATGGTGGCGCAAATGCCTATGACGCCAATCTTCACTCCATCGACTTCCTTCATCACATAAGGCGGAAAATACAGATTGCCGTCTTTCTTGTTGTAAACATTGATGGCCAAGACAGGGTAGGGAAGTTGCTCATCCAGCCGTTCCAAATGCTCGGGGCCGTAGGCAAAGTCCCAATGGCCGACCATGGCGTCTATTTGCATTTTGCGGAGAATCGGCAGTAGGATTTCCCCTTTGGATTCCACCACAGGGAGCGTGCCGTGGAAAGTGTCGCCGCCGTCGAAAACCAGTGTGTTCGGGTTGTCGGCTTTTACTTGTTTTATGAGACCCGCCAAGCGTGCATAGCCGCCCACGGTTTTGGTGTACTCTTCGCCACCTCTGTGGAAAAGTTCGGGGTGCTCAAACAGATAGCCGTGCACATCATTCAGGAAAAGTATCGACAGTTTCATACAGAGTTTTTCCGTTAATCATTAAAACTTTGTGCCACTAAAAAAACCGCTGCCTAAGCGGCAAGCGGTTGTGTTTTAAGGGGAGTGTTTAAGCTTATTCAATCACTACAATGTCGGTGGCCACCAAACGGCCGTCGTCTTGTTTGTCGATGTTGAACTCTACTTGATCACCGATTTCCAAGTCATTGAAATCATAATCTATCAGACTGGCGTGGAAGAAGAATACATCTTTATCGTCGCCGTTGATGAAACCGAAGCCGTCTTTCAAGCCTTTGATTCGACTGGAATAGCGGCCGTTTTCCATTTCTTCCATTTCGCCTAAATCTACATTCTCATGGTCATTGTCTTGATAACGATTCGGGTCAGACTGTCTTTGTTTATTGAAAACCTTCTCGGTGTTCTTCGGCACGAACAAGCCGTTGATCAAAGGTTCGTTCCGACGGATGCGGTTGTCTATGATTTCGTGCATGGCCACAGGGTAGGTTACCTCTTCCAACAAATCTTGCGATGTGCGCGTAACCAGGCGCTTGCCGTAATCGTTGGTGTGTTCAAAATCCCAACTGAGCACCATAACGCGCGTGCCCAAGGTATTCAGTTTTCTGATGAGCGGCACATAATCTCCGTCTGAGGCAATCAATACCAAGACATCAAACTTCTTGTAGAAAGCCATCTCAAAGGCTTCCAGCGCGAGCCATACATCGATGCCTTTTTCTTGGCGCTGTCCGTTTTGGTTAAGCTTCACCGGCAGATAATGCGTGATGACGCCCTCGGAGCTGAGGATGTCGTCAAAGACGCGGTCGTAATAAAGCGCGTTGCCTTGGTTGGACGCATCGTGAGCGTTGAGTCTTCCGCGGAAATAGTGCGCATCCACTATTTGGCAAAGACGTTCATCGGTACCCTGCTGTTGCGCGATGTGGTTGCGGATAAACCGGTGCAGACCCGAAACGCTCAGTCGGCTTCTGCGTTCGTGGGTGTAATTGTAATAATTGCTTACGTGTAAAAAATAGTTGCCGTCATAAAAAACACCGATGCGCGTCAAACTCTGATTTCGTTCTGTTATCATCTATCTTGTATAAAATGGGTAATTGATTTTTGTTACTGTTTTTTCTCAAATGTGTTTATGGATTGATAGAATGCAATTCTTGAATAAAAAATATTGAAAATATCAGGTTGCAATAAAATGATATGCAATTTAAAAAATCCGGGCCGCATTGTGTCGGTTGCGGTCCGGATTATGAATTTTTTAACAACATTCGATTTACAGGCTTAGCGTCTTAAAGTCGTTTTCCTGAAGACCGAGCATATAAATGACGCCGTTTTCGGTAATCTCCACTGTATCGGGCAGATCACTTTTCTTGACCCCCAATTTGTCCATGGCAGATTGGCAAGCGATTACACGCAGTCCGGCTTTCTCGGCACCCTCTGCCACTTCTTGCAAAGCGTCATCGTCGGCCAAATCTTTCACTGCTTCGGCAATCAACACCACATGCCATTGGATATCGCTATGTTTGTCTACGAGCTTTGTGCCGATGGTGACGGCTGCCTTAAAATGCTTTCCGTTTTGCACCATGATGCCGTATTCGCCGTCATCTTCGATAGAGTTTTCAACTTCTTTGATGCTGATTCCGGATTCCGATTTTCTGATTCTGCACAGCGCCATACCTGCAAGCGATGACAGCAGAATGATGGGAAGTTTCATTTTCATAATACTTTTGTTTTTTAGGTTAATTGGCTCCTAAGCAACGCAATTATTATGCCCCGGGTTAACGCTTGTCAACACGAATGGTTATTTCTTGGTGAAAAACGGAAGACATGGTCAGGCCTTATTAAAATAATTAACGACAACCACACCCGCTACAATCATGGCGATGCCCACAATAACGGGGAAGTTGATTTCTTGCTTAAAGACAAAGACCGAGACCAAAGTGGTGAGTACAATGCCCAATCCGCCCCAGATGGCGTAGGCAATGCCTAATGGCAAAGTCTTCAGCGTCAGCGACAGGAAATAAAACGACGACAGGTAACAGATAGCCATCACCGTTGTAGGCTCGGCTTTGGTAAAACCTTTTGAAGCGTTCAAGAAAGCCGAACCCACCACTTCCAACAGAATGGCCAAAGCTAAAAAAAAATAATGCATTGTTTATCTGCAAACGCCGCAGTGACCGCCGTTTTTAGCGCAGTGCTTGCAGTATTTGCAATTGCTGCAAGCTTTGCAATTTTTACTGCCGGTACATTTTCTTGCTTCCGGAGCGGCAATGCCCGATACTGCCGCAGCCCCCGTAACCGAGAGGCTGCACAATGCAGTAATCAGAAAAAACTTTTTCATGGTGTCTCGCTTACGGTTATCCGGCCGGCGCATCGGAAGCGTGCGCGCTTACGTATTGAAAGACCTGCTGCTTCTGTTGCTCATCCAGCTTCGCGCGAGGTGCCATCCAGTCGATGATGGATTTCCATTTCTCTGCGGTGTACTCGCTTGGTGCGTGCAACACGTGGCACTTTCCGCAGCTGTTCTCGTAAAGGCTTTTGGCAGCGGCCATCTGCCGGGTGTTCAGTTTACCGGTTGTCGGTGTGCCGGCAATTGCTTTTTGGCGGGATTCGCAAGAGGCGAGCGCTACAGCCGCCACCAGAATCAGTGTAATCTTTTTCATATAATTTCTTAAGTATTCTCAAATATAAAAAAATCGGCGGCAACCGGCTGCCTCTTTATTTCTAGGATGGAGCTTAATGGTCATGCTCGCCCACGTCGCTCATTTTCGCATTGATGAAGAATGCGCCTTTTACTGCGATCCTTTCCTTTGGACTGATGTCCTTTATCGGTGTGATTGCGGTATAGCCCATATCCGATGCGCCTTTTACAACCTCCACTTTTTCAAATCGGACGGAACCGTTCGCCGTTTTTCCCGCAGAGACAAAGATGTAATATTTGCCGTCTGCCTCTGCTATTGCTTCATTGGGAACGGCGGGAGCGGTACTGCGGTCCAGACTGACAATTCCCGTTACGTTCATGCCGTCGATCAAGCCTTTTTTGTTGCCGATGACGGTACAGTGCACCGCCACCGTTCGGCTGTCGCTCTCGAAAGAGGAGCCGATGCTGTAAATCTCGGCATCGTACTCTGTGTCGGGAATGTTGGCCAACTTAAAATGCACGATTTGCCCCACTTGCAGTTTCGGCAAATCTTTTTCAAAAACTTTCAGGTCGAGGTGGAGTGAAGTATTGTCCACTATTTCTGCCAAAGCCAGCGATGTATCTACGTAACTGCCGATCTGCGCATCTATCCGGCTGATGACACCGCTGATGGGTGCCGTCACTGCCAATCCGTTTCTTAAGTTTTGGTTGGTTACCGATGACGGATTGATGCCCATCATCTGCAATTGTCGTGCTGCGGCGGCGCGCTCTGTGGTCAGGCTTCGGAGTTCTGCTGCCGCGCTTTCCAGATTTTTGCGTGCGCCCGCGTCATTGTTGTAAAGTTCTTGTTGTCTGCGGTGCTCTTTCTCGGCAAAGGCAATGCGGCTCTGCGCCGTGAGATATTGTTCCTGAATGCGGATGTATTCGGGATTGACAATGGTGGCGATTACCTGACCTTTTCGGACGAAGTTTCCTTCCTGAATCGGCAGCGAAGTGACGGTGCCGGCAAACAATGCGGTAACGGTAGCCTTATTACGATTGGGCACTTGCAACACACCGTTCGCTTTCAGCGTATTGGTCAGTTCTTTCATTTCGATAGTGCCGAGCTCAATGCCCACAGCGTTCATCTGTTCTAGCGTGAGCTCGGTGACGGTGGCTCCGGCCTCA
>RDDY01000147.1 GCA_003852805.1 Chryseobacterium sp. | reverse complement strand
AAAGAAAACAGACCCAGTGTCAGTATATTGATCGGTAGCGATAAAATGAGAAGCACGGGCCGCAAAACGGCGTTCAACAACGCGAGGATTAGCGCAAAGCCGATGGCCGTTCCGATGCTTTTGATGTGCACGCCCGGCAGTACGTTCTGTAAAATATAGGCAACCACGCCCGTCAAAAGTAGATTTAAGATAAAATTCATGTTTGTAGGTTTTGTATTAACAGTGACTTTTTGAGGTTATTGTTTGTGCATTCTCGCTCAATGCAGTTATTTTGCCACTCTTGCTTTTATGGCTAAATTTGTAAGCATTAAAATACGAATTTATGTCAAAAGCTATTTCACAGGTTCCCGTCACTTATAACGAGCCGGTTCGCATGTACGAACCGGGTTCCAAAGAGGTAGAAAGCCTCATAGGTACCTATAAAAAAATGTACAAAGAACAGCTTGAGATTCCCATGATTATCAATGGCGAGGCTGTTACCACCGATCAAAAAGTAAGCATTCATCCGCCGCAGGACCATCAACACAGTGTCGGATTCTACTATCAGGGCGATATGTCGCACGTGGACCGCGCCATAGAATCTGCCTTGGCTGCCCGCAAGGAATGGAGCGCCCTTGCCTGGGAACAGCGTGCCGCTATTTTCTTGAAAGCCGCAGATCTTATCGCAGGTCCGTACCGCGATCGTCTGAACGCTGCCACCATGATTGGTCAATCTAAAAACGTACATCAGGCAGAAATCGATTCCGCTTGCGAACTGATCGACTTCTTACGATTCAATGTTGAGTTCATGACAGAGCTTTATGCCGAGCAACCCATCTCGGATAACGGCATCTGGAACCGTGTCGAATATCGCCCGCTTGAAGGCTTCACGTTTGCGGTTACACCGTTCAACTTTACGGCCATTTCAGGCAACCTGCCGTCTTGTATGGCATTGATGGGCAACGTGGTGGTTTGGAAACCATCGGACAAACAGATTTACTCTGCGCATGTGATTATGGAGATCTTCCGCGAAGCGGGATTGCCCGACGGCGTGATCAACATGATCTTTACAGACGGCAAAGAAACCGCCGACAAAGTGCTTGCTCACAAAGATTTTGCGGGTCTGCACTTCACAGGATCTACTTCTGTTTTCCAAAGCATGTGGAAGCGTATCGGCGACAATATTCACAACTACCGCTCTTATCCGCGCGTGGTGGGCGAAACCGGCGGGAAAGATTTTGTGGTGGCTCACAAGTCCGCGGACGCACGTGAGGTGGCTGCCGCATTGGTTCGCGGTGCTTTTGAATACCAGGGCCAGAAATGTTCTGCCGCTTCACGCGCATATATTTCCGCTTCCATTTGGAATGAAGTGCGCGAGTTTATGCAAGAAATGTTGGAATCTATCAAAGTCGGTTCTCCCGAAGATCCGTCCAATTTTGTCAATGCAGTGATTGACCGCAATTCTTTTGAGAAGTGCAAAGGCTATATCGAAAGAGCAAAACAGTCAAACGATGCCGAGGTTATTATGGGGGGCAAATACGATGATTCCGTCGGCTACTTTGTGCATCCTACCGTGATTCTCACAAAGAATCCAAAGTACGAAAGTGTTTGCGAAGAGATCTTCGGCCCGATCTTGTCGGTTTATGTTTTTGAAGACGAAAACTGGAACGAAACGTTGAAACTGGTAGACGAGACTTCGCCGTATGCGCTTACCGGTTCTGTATTCGCACGAGAGCGTTATGTTATCGACGAAGCTGCCAAAGCGTTGGAAGATGCTGCGGGCAATTTCTACATCAACGACAAACCGACGGGCGCCGTGGTGGGTCAGCAACCGTTTGGCGGTGCGCGCGCTTCGGGAACCAACGACAAGGCAGGCTCTAAAATGAACCTGACACGCTGGATCTCTGTACGCACCATCAAAGAAAACTTTGTCTCGCCGAAGGATTACCGTTATCCTTTCTTGGGCTAAAAAGTCAAGTAATATATCTAAACCCGCATTCTTTGATGCGGGTTTTGTTTTTGACCGAAGAATTTCTATATTTGCGCACCTTTTCGGGATGTAGCGCAGCCTGGTAGCGTACTTGCATGGGGTGCAAGGGGTCGCTGGTTCGAATCCAGTCATCCCGACTTTATAGCCTTTGTCTCAGGACAGAGGCTATTTTGTTTTCTCTTCTATGATGCAATCCAAATTCAAACAACGCCTTGTACATTAATCTTTGGCACAGATTTTACATTTAACGCTTACAACAAAATTGTTTTAACCTTAAAATCAAAAATTATGAACAAGCGTAATGGTATATTGGCACTTCTCGGTCTGGGAGCTTTGGCATGGTGGAAATACAAAAAAGCATCGCCCGAAGAAAAGCAGATGGTAAAAGATAAAATAAATACCGCCAAAGAAAATATTGCAGCCGCGGGGCAAAACCTAAAAGACACGGTAAACGAGAAACTGGGCAACGAACAGAAAACCTCTACCGAGCAATAAACCACAACACAGATTTTATTAGTATAATAAGGCAGACCGTCATTCGTGATGGTCTGCCTTGATTATATACCCGTTCATCCGGCCGAGAACAATCTTGAATATTTATCTCAATCCGGTGGGAATAGTATGTTGAGCAGATTTATTGTCATTACTCAGCCGTCGTTTCTCTGCCGCAAAGCCGTATATTCAATGGGAAAAACGAAAAAAAACGATATATTTAGAGTCAGAAAACAGTCAGCAAGATGGTGTATGATTTAGAGCAAGAGAATAAGGAGATCTTGGCCCGATACAAGGCGTTGATCGGCCATACATACCGTACCTTGGATGAAGAGGACAACAAGCTGATTCGCAAGGCTTTTGACGTGGCATTGGATGCGCATAAAGATCAGCGGCGCAAGACGGGCGAACCTTACATCTACCATCCGATAGAAGTGGCCCAAATTGTTGCGAACGAAATCGGCCTTGGCGCCACCAGCATTGCCTGTGCGCTGTTGCACGATGTTATAGAAGACAGCGAGTACACATACGAGGATCTAGGCAAAATCTTCGGGGCGAAGGTGGCAGACATTGTTCAAGGTCTTACCAAGATCTCGATCATGAACCATCAAAATATCTCGGTTCAGTCAGAAAACTATCGAAAACTGTTGCTGACTCTTTCGGAAGATTTCCGAGTCATCCTGATAAAGATTGCAGACCGCTTGCACAATATGCGCACTTTGGACAGTATGCGCCCGGATAAACAGCGGAAAATAGCTTCGGAAACGGTCTATATCTATGCTCCGTTCGCGCACAGGCTCGGTCTATACAATATAAAATCGGAGTTGGAAGACCTTTCTCTAAAATACAATAACCCCGAAATCTATGACGAGATTTCGCAAAAACTGAGCGCCGCGCAAGAAGAGCGCGAGCAGTATGTAGAGCAATTCAAAGAACAAGTCAGTCGTCGATTGAAAGACGAGGGCCTCAACTTCACCATCAAAGGCCGCGCAAAGGCCATCAGTTCCATCTACAGGAAAATGCTGAAGCAGAACGTCAGCTTTGAAGAAGTCTACGACAATTACGCCATCCGAATTATTTATAAATCCGACTTCAAAAACGAGAAATTCATCGCTTGGAAGATTTATTCCATCGTCACCGACCTCTACAAAAGCAATCCGTCACGTATGAGAGATTGGATCAGCCAGCCGCGATCTACCGGTTACGAAAGTTTGCACCTGACCGCTTTGGGCCCCGACAGCCGTTGGGTGGAAGTGCAGATCCGTAGCGAGCGCATGGACGAGATTGCCGAAAAAGGCGTAGCCGCACATTACAAATACAAGGAAGGTTACCAGAAAAATACCGACGACAGGAACTTTGAACAATGGGTGGCGCAGATCCGCGATGTGCTGGAAAACCAGCAAAGTCTGAGTACGTCTGAACTGCTGGACAACATCAAGCTGAATCTTTACAGCAAAGAAGTTTTTGTGTTTACGCCGCAGGGCGAGATTCGTCTGTTGCCCGCCGGTTCTACCGCGTTGGATTTTGCCTTCGATATCCACACAGATTTGGGCATGAAATGCTTGGGCGCTAAGGTCAACAATAAGTTGATGCCCATCAGTTACGTTTTGAAGAACGGCGATCAGGTGGATATTCTTTCGTCAAACAATCAAAAACCAAAAGCCGATTGGCTGGAGTTTGTAGTCACGTCTAAGGCCAAATCAAAGATCAAAGCTTTCCTAAATTCCACGAAGCAATCGGTTATCGACGAGGGCAAAGAAATCCTGCGACGCAAACTTCGCCACATGAAGCTCAATTTCAACGATGATGAAATCAACAAGCTTCAAAAATACTTCGGCCTCAAAACATCGCAAGAGTTGTTTCTCCAAGTACAAAGCGGCGATATAGACAGCGCCGCCTTGAAGAAGTATTTGGAAAGCAAGAACCTTTTCGGCAATATTTTACAAAAACTACGCAAGCCGGGTACCAAGAAAGAGGTGCAAATAAGCGAGCCCGTCACCGACGCCGATATGATTGTTTTCGGGAAGGATGAGGAGAAGATGAATTATTCCTTCGCCAAGTGCTGCACCGTGATTCCCGGCGATAAAATTTTCGGGTTCATCACCATTGGCGAGGGCATCCGCGTGCACAATGAAAACTGTCCGAATGCGGTAAACTTGCGCGCCAACTACGACTACCGTGTCATGCCGGCCAAGTGGGTGAATTCTGAACGCTTTACCAACCGTGTGCGGATTGAGCTTGAAGGTTTGGACCGCATAGGAATGATCAGCGACATTACCAAAGTGATCACCAATAATCTGAATATAGACATGAAGAGTATGTCAATCGAGTCCAACGACGGTATTTTCTTGGGCACCATTACGCTGGAAGTGCGCAACCGCGATCAGTTGAACGAGACCTTTAAACAGTTGCGCTCCGTAGAAAATATCACCAAAGTAAGAAGAGTATAAATGATGTTGACCCAATATTTCCGTAGGTTTTTTAACAGCAGCCAATCCAGTGGCGTAATTCTTTTACTCTGCGTCTTTGTTTCGTTGCTCGTTGCCAACTCGTCTGCGGGCGGGTCCTTTGCCGCCTTGCTGGACGCGCCGCTGGGTCCGTACACCGTCAGCTCTTGGATCAATGACGGTTTGATGGCCATTTTCTTTTTGCTGGTCGGTCTGGAGATCAAGCGAGAAATTGTGGAAGGCGAACTGTCCGATGTGAAGAAAGCTTCACTGCCCATCTTGGCGGCTATCGGCGGTATGCTGGTGCCGGCAGCCGTTTTCTTTTTGTTTAACCATTCCAACGAGTACAGACACGGCTGGGGCATCCCGATGGCAACGGATATCGCATTCTCGCTCGCCATTATCTCAATGCTGTCTTCGCGGGTGCCGGCATCGGTAAAGATATTTTTAGCGGCCTTGGCCATCGTAGACGACTTGGGCGCCATTATGGTAATCGCCATTTTCTATACCGAACAGTTGCATTGGTTGTACCTGATAATCGCAGCGGCAATAATCGTTTTGTTGATTCTTATGAACCGTTTCGGGGTAAAGAAAAACATCTACTACATTATTCCCGGTGTTGTGCTGTGGTATCTGATGCACCATTCGGGCATCCATGCAACCATTGCCGGGGTGCTGTTGGCATTCACCATCCCTACGAATGTGGAAACGGATATACCCTCGCCTTTGGAAAAATTGGAGAGCGCGCTTCATATGCCTGTCAGCTTTATTGTAATGCCACTGTTTGCGCTTTCCAACACCAATATTCTTTTCAAGGAAGGGATGGTTGACGGACTTTTCACGCCGTTCGGTTACGGAATCATCGGCGGATTGGTTTTGGGTAAAGTCGTGGGGATCAATTTATTCTCGTTCATCGCGGTTAAACTGGGCTGGAGCTCGCTTCCGCAAAACGCGGAGTGGAAACACATGATCGGCGCCGGATTGCTGGGCGGCATCGGTTTTACCATGTCTATTTTCATTGCGTTGCTCTCGTATAAAGGCATGCCCGATGTACAGGAGGAAGCCAAGTTTGCCATCTTGGTGGCGTCGTTAATCGCCGGGATCAGCGGCTACCTGGTTTTGAAATCAACTTCCCGAAAAAGGATTACGGAAGCAGAATAAGCTCAAAGAAAAAAGGCAACCGCAACGGTTGCCTTTCTCTTTATATTTTCTTCTTGATCATCAATTGAAACGCCAGATACAATAACGGCAGCGACATGATGAGCAGCTGTAAAAAATGCTCCGCCGTGTTGGCCGGGAAAAACAGCAAGGCTACCAGCAGTCCCACCGCCGCTCCGCCCAAATGCGCAGCGTGCCCCAGACGGTCCCATTCTTTCGGGTTGAGCATCATATAAACCGAATACCCGAAGTAAATCAGCCCGAAAATATAACCCGGAATGGGAATAGGAATGAAGAGAATGCCGATGCCCAGGAACGGATTCATGGCAATTGCGGCAAACAACACACCTGATACTCCTCCACTCGCTCCTATTGCAGAGTACATGGGTTTATCTCTGTAAATGTAAAGGCTGAACAGATTCCCCGCCAGAATGGCTCCGAAATAAATCACGAAAAAGCCTATCTGACCAAAAAATGCCAGCACAATGGGCGCGAAAAAATACAGCGTAAACATGTTGAACAATAGATGCATTAGGTCTGCATGCAAGAAGCCCGACGACAACAGCCGAAGGTATTCTCGGTTCCGCTTGATAGGCGCTACCTGAAACATGTATTTTGAAAAAAATGCAGGATCATTGAATCCTTTAAAGCTCATCAGAGCCGTGGCCACCATAATGACCACCAGTTGTATATCCATATTCTATTGTGAATCTGCGGCGTCAAACAATGTACCCACCACGCCTTCGGGCGCCTCGCTGTCGATAAAACTTGTGTGTCCTTCGGTTATTTCCACTTCATCAAAACTGTCGGCTTCGTCATCGTCGATACGCTCGGGTTCGGTAATGACGATTTTTTTAATCTTGTCGCGCGACAGTTGATTGCCGATCGCTTTGATTCCTTTTACCGTAATGAAGTCGTCTACGAGAACGGTTTCAGGCTCCTTTTCTTTTCCTTTCTCTTTCGCAAATATAAGCTCCGCCGACGTGCCGCTGCTTATGCCCACCCATTCCACAAAAGATTTGGGGTGCTCCGAGAAAAAATAAGGCTGCGAACCCAATGCATTTTCCAGCACAAAGCGTTTCAGGAAATAACGTTCTTTTTCGCCGTCGTACCAAATGCAACTGAGGACGCGTTCGGGATGCCACTTCTGCAAAATCACAAAATCCTCGTCGAAACGGTTGGATAAATCGAAGGTCATCAGTTTGGCTTCACCTTTTTTATTGACGACCAAAATCTTATCGTCACCGCGGAAGCTGCCCAATAAAGTACCGCGGCCGTCGGCGTTTAGTCGTCGTACCGTATCGTCAAACCAGATTTTACGCGGAGCCAGTGTAGAAACGCCTTCTTCTTTCAGCTCCACTTTTTTCACCGGATATTTTGTTACCAAGTTCCCTTTTACGTCTCGGCCTTTGATGGCCAGTTCAGAGAAATCTAGTTCTATTTTATTTTTCCGGATGCGTGCACTTTGCTTCAACAGTACATTTACAATCTCGGCCTCGCCATTTGGATTGGCCGAGAAATACAGCACCTCACTACCCTTTTTGTCCGAAGCGAGGCGATATTCGTTATTGCGAATAACGCCCGTAACCGAGAAGCGTTTCATGTAGTACGGTCCTTCCTTGCCCTCGCGGTAAATCATATTGTAGACCGTGCGTTTGTCGTTTTTCTTCCAAACGCCTACATGCAAGATTCCTTTGCCGACGAAGGTTTTGGGCTCGGCCTTTGTTACCACCATTACACCGTCTTTGCGGAAAACAATGATATCGTCTATATCCGAGCATTCAAAAACAAACGTGTCTTTCTTCAGTGACGTACCGATGAAACCTTCATCGTAATTGACGTAGAATTTCTCATTGGCCACCGCCACCTTTGCAGCGTCAATGGTATCGAAAACGCGCAGCTCGGTACGGCGATGGCGGTCCTTGCCGTATTTTTTCTGAATGTTTGCATAATAAGCAATGGCGTAGGCAACGAGAT
>RDDY01000092.1 GCA_003852805.1 Chryseobacterium sp. | reverse complement strand
AAGCCTGCCAAGTCCGCGAACTTTTTATAATAAGAGAGTTCATGCAGGTGGTGGACTTCGTTGCTCAGGTCTTCGTAATGATTCATCATCGCATCCAAGATCTCAAAGGTGGCGTGCGTATCTGCTTCGGCGGAGTGGGCGTTTTCCAAATTTTTGCCTACGTACAACCGGTAAGCGGCGGAAAGATCGCGCGGCTCCTTTTTGTGAAAAATGGTCTGCACATCTACGGTTTTGTGGTTGCCGAGGTCAAAGTCGTGGCCTGCGCGCAGCAGTTCCTCGGCGAGCAGAGGAATGTCGAAACGGTTGCAGTTGTAGCCCGCCAGATCGCTCCCCCGAAGCATTTCCACCACCTTGGGGGCTATTTCTTTAAAGGTGGGCGCGTCGGCCACGTCTGCATCAGAAATGCCGTGCACGGCCGTACTGTCCGGCGGAATGGGCATTTCCGGGTTTACCCTCCAGCTGCGGCTCTCGCGCGAACCGTCGGGGTGCACCTTCAGGATGGCGATTTCAACTATGCGGTCTTTGGAGACTTGCACGCCTGTGGTCTCCAGATCAAAAGTGCAAAGAGGTTTATGAAGTTTAAGATTCACTTTAAAAAATTATTTCAATTGTTTTTGGAACAAAGCCGAAATCAGAATGTAGAATAAAATAGCCATCGGGATGCCCACGATGCCCAGAACGGCGACCAGCAACAGTGCACCGATAGCCAAGATGATTTTCGGCCAATTGTCGGCGAGTTTTCTCGAACGGAATTTCAGCGCAATCATCTTTATCGGACTGACGAGCAGCCAAGAGCAAACCAGCGCGAGCAGAATGAGAAGCAACGCGTTGTCAAACAAAAAACGGAAGGCGCCATACTCTTGCCAAGAGTAATAAAGCCCCAGCAGAAGCATGGTGTTGCTCGGTGTGTTCAATCCTTTGAAATAGTAGGTTTGTTCGGTATCGAGGTTGAATATGGCCAATCTCAAACCGGAAAATACCGCAACAATGAAACCGATGTATTTCAGATCGAACGGCAGACCGACGCTACCGACATAGTTGCCGAACGGTTCCAACGCTTTGTACATCACCAGTCCCGGTACAAACCCGAAGCTGACCATATCTGCCAGCGAGTCCAATTGTCCGCCCAAATCACTGTCGGCTTTTAACGCGCGAGCCACAAAACCATCAAAGAAATCGAGCAGCAATGAACCCAAGATCATCAGTGCCGCGGTCTTGTAGTCACCGTTAAATAGAAAGGCGGCCGCCACACAGCCCAAAAAAAGATTGCCGAGCGTGAGCAGATTTGCCAGATTGTTGCGCAAGAAATTCATCCAACAAAAATACAGATTTAAATATTGCACAAGCTTTAACGCAAGATTCCCGTAGTTTGATCTTTCTTGAATAAAAACGCGCGGACTGTTGCACGATCGAAATAAATATCTAATTTTAACAAAAAATAAATACTATGAGAAAAATCATGTTGGCCTTTGTGGCAATGTTTTTCGGGGTGTTGTCATACGCTCAAGTGGAAGGCAGATGGAAAACCATCGATGACGAGACAGGTCAAGCAAAATCGATTGTCGAAATATTCAAAAAGTCCGACGGCAAATACTACGGAAAGATCTCGCAATTGCTGGTGAAACCTGCAAATAATAATTGTGTCAACTGCAAAGACGACCGTAAAAACAAGCCTTTGATCGGCATGGAGATCATCCGTGGCGTGCATAAAGACGGCAACAGCTTTACCGGCGGCACCATTGTGGACCCGAGCAACGGCAAGGTCTATAAAGTAAATTTGACGCCGAAAGGAGATCAGTTGGACGTTCGCGGCTACATCGGTTTCTCGGCGCTGGGACGCACGCAGACTTGGTACAAGGTGAAATAATGACCGGACAAATAAATAGAAAGAAAGCAGGCGCCGCGCCTGCTTTCTTTGTTTTCTAATGAGTCAACTCGGGCTCGCGCATGAAGCGCTCGAAACTGTCATCCATTTCATCCATCCACGCCGTGTGATGCTGTTCGGCAAGGGTCCCCGTCATCACAGACTTATACGTTTTGTCGCGGTAGCAGAGGATGTTCTCGTCTTTGTCTCTCAGCCATTGCTTGAACAATTCGGCAACGGCATCCAAATCAAAGCTCGGATAATCGGTGAGTGAAATCAGTTCGCGCACGTAATCCGTTTGAAAGTCGATTTCATCATCGTGGGTTTTCAAAGCGGCTGCTCGATCCAGCCAATGGTCGATGTCTGCTCGGCGTTCATCCTTTGACGGAAGGTTTACCTTATCCATAATAATGTCTCGCGCGTACCAAGCCTGCGCATCAAACATGTTGAAAGTGTAGTATTGATCCTGCATGCCCAGATAAATCAACTGCGGCAGATCATTGAAGACGATGCCCTTGTACAGATTATCGGGGTAGAGGCAGTTTTTCGTCTTTAGCCTCAGCTCATCCGGCAGGAAAGGAAATTTGTGTTGATAGCCCGTGCACATGACGACGGCGTCAAAGTCTTCTTGTGTACCGTCGCTGAAATGTACCGTGCTGCCATCAAAATGAGTCAATAACGGTACTTCCTTCATACCGTCGGGCCAATCCATGCCGATCGGGTTGCTGCGGTAACTCAGCGTCACAGACTTCGCTCCGTGCTTGTAACTTTGCACGCCGATGTCTTCCGCCGAGTAGCTGCTGCCCACCAAGAGAATATTTTTCCCTTTGAAGCGGTCCGCTCCGCGGAAATCGTGCGCGTGAAGTACGACCCCGGGGAAGTTTTCAATGCCTTTAAAATACGGCATATTCGGCGTGGAGAAGTGACCGCTGGCTACAATCAGATAATCAAACTCTTCCGAATAGGTGCGGTTGTTGGCCAGGTCGTCAACAATCAAGGTGAATTTTCTGGTTTCTTCATTATAATCCACCCAGCGCGCAGCCGTATTGAAACGGATAAAATCGCGTACATTGCTGCGTTTCACGCGGCCTTGGATATAATCGAACAATACAGGGCGCGGAGGATAAGACGATATGGGTCTGCCAAAATGTTCGTCGAAACTGTAATCGGCAAATTCCAAACATTCTTTCGGGCCGTTGGACCACAGGTATTTATACATACTGCCGTGCACGGGTTCACCGTACTTTCCAACACCGGTGCGCCAAGTGTAATTCCAAAGGCCGCCCCAGTCTTCTTGTTTTTCAAAACAAACAATCTCGGGGATTTCCATTCCTTGTGCTTCTGCTGCTTTAAAGGCACGCAGTTGCGCCAAACCGCTCGGGCCGGCACCAATAATTCCTACTCTTACTCTTATATTATTATTGTTGTCCATAGTCAGATTTATGTCGGTGCGATATTGCATTTATTGCAAAAATGACTGTCGGTTCCGCCAAATAAAACAATGACGAAAACAGATTGTTTAAAATCCATGATTGAAGTCCGAATAATAGAATGCGCCATGCGCAGGGACTTCACGACAAAAGATGAGACAGCTGTGAGCTGTCGTTGGTCAGCAGAATCCGCACCGGGATATTGTGATGATTTCGCTAATATAGGGAAAAAATGGCGAAATCAAAAATGATTGTGCGTTTTGAGGCAGGCTGAGAAGTAGAACTTTTATATTAAAAAGCTTGTTGCGGCTTTTGTAAATCTCTGTCGTTTCAGTGACGGTAGCGCGCGGCAAACCTTTGCAGAAGCAGCGTAAGCCACGTGCCCGTTACGAAAGCAAAAGTCAATACGCCGCCTATCGGATCCAAGCAACGGCCCTCTACCAAGATAATGTTAATGACAAGCGTAAGCAATGTGGCAATTACTGCCCACGCAACATCGGTTATACGTCGGCTCGCAAAGACGATGGCGGACAAGGCAGCGTTGAAGCCGAAGACTCCCTGGTGAATATTGTCCCAAGGTTGACCTGTAAGATGGGCGAGGAAGCCTGCCAAGAACGACACGGCAAGAGCAAACAACGCCGAGATAGGCGAATGAAGAAATATCCCGACAAAAAAATAACGCCTACCCAAAGCTTTTCTTGGAAGATGACTTGGCCTATTCCTTTAAAGCCGTAAGTATATGTGTCGTAAACAGAGGTCAGTTCACTTTGCACAAGCTCGCTCGGCGGCACGGAAGTGTAGTTTCGTACAATGAAAACCAAGAGCCATGTAACCGCTATAAACGGAAAAGTATAGGCGGGGAAATTGCGACGCAGGAAAAACTCTTGCAACACAGCCGCAGCGGCTGCGCCGACCGGAACCAAAATCCACAATAACAATGTCGATTTAAAAAATACCAACAACGCCACGCCTACCAACGCAGGACTGAAACCGTACAAGCCGGCGCGCAGATTTTTCTTGTTAAAATTCAATAACTCGGCTGTCAGATTCCCGATGGCTGTCGCTAAAAATGCAGCTGCCGCCCATTGCCAGTTTCCTACGGCGAGTCCTGCCAAGAACAACAGACCCGTCCACGGGCTTTCTTGCAGCATAATTTGGCCGATGCCTTTCAATTGGATGTTAACGATCTTACAAAGCGTACCGGTCAAACTTCGGTAATTCATCATTTTGTGAAGCCGAAATCTTGGCGCAATATTAGGCATAAGTCCACGATATTTTGCCATTTCAAGAATTGGTACTATTTTTGTTGCCGTAACAACAATTGTTATGACAACAGGAATAAGCAACGAAGACATATTGCATCTGCTTACAGGCAGAACGCCGCAAAACATCAACCGCCTGCTGGGACAACGGTTGAGAATGGCAAACGTTTCGCTGACAAAAGAACAATGGAGCGTGATGGCTGTATTATGGAAGCATGACGGCTGCACACAGCAACAATTGGCAGACACCACTTCTCGGGACCGACCGAGCACAACGCGGTTGTTGGATAATCTGCAAAAGGAAGGCTACATAGAGCGCAGGCCGCACGAAACCGATCGACGCACCAACCTAATCTTCCTGACAGAGAAAGGCAGAGGAATCGAAGGTCAAGTGATAGAAGCGCTCAACGAAACGATCAACAGTATTACGGGCGGCGTATCGCCCGAGGAGATAGATGCATTGAGAAACATCTTCAAAAAGATAAACGATAATATTCAGGAACTGGAAAATCAGTAAGAAGAATGAAAAAGAGAATTATTGCTCTACTGGCTTTGCCTCTCACCGTCGGGATATATTCGGCGCAGATCGTGCTGCCGCAGCAACTTCGCCACCCGATAGAGCAGGCACTGATACGCAATAAAGAAATTGCGAACAAGCAGCTGGACCTTGAAAAGGCGCGGCTGGAGCGGCAATCGGTAATCAACAAACATCTACCGCGCGTGCAGGCGCTGGGCGGGTACGCTTATCTGAACAGTGAACTGACGGTAGATGTGCCCACCAAGCAATTGCCGATTTCAGGAAACGAGATTTTTGCCGACAAAACCAAGGTGAAGACAAACGGTCATCTGCTGCACGGCAGCGTAATGGCCAGCAGCGTTTTGTACAGCGGCGGCCAAATTAACAACGGTGCCAAAGCTTTGGAAGAACGCGCTGCCGGCGACGAACTGATGATAGAAACCGACCGCGACAATGTGGTGGTGGATGTGGTGACGAGCTTTGACAAACTGAAATACATCGCTGCATCAGAGGATTTGTTGGCCGACAGCGAGCGCAGATTGCAGAAAGAAGAAGAACGCGTAAACAGAGCCATCCAAAACGGTCTGGCGGTTCCCTTCGATCGCGATAAGATCAAACTCGCTCGGTTGGAGTTGGAATCCAAGCGTACGCAACTGGAAGAAAACAAAAACCTGCTCTACCAAAAGATTACGTATCTGACGGGCATGGACAGGGAAGAAATACAAACCGTTTCTTACGATTTGCAGCCCATCATTATAGATGAGAATCTAAACATTGAAAACCGTCAGGAGCTGGATGCGTTGAAAGCGTATCGCCGTGCAAGTGAGTACAACCTGAAACGCGAAAAAGGAACCTATCTGCCACAAGTGTTGGCAGTGGCAGGCATGTCGTACACAAGTCTCCGGAATCCGTCGTCTGATTTTGACATTCCGTATCTGCCGTCTCAGGTTCCGACCATTCACGGCAAACTGAATGAACTCACGCTGGCACCGAGCTTTTTGGCAGGCGTGGTTATGAAGTGGGATATCTTCAACGGCAACGAGCGCAAGCACAAAGTAGAACAGGCGACCCTCAGTCTTCGGCAGGTAGAAAACCGTTTGGAGGACAGCCGAGATAAGCTCAATCTGCTGTTGACTCAGAAGAGAGCGTCGTACAATACCCAGTGGAAACAAATGGACTTGGCAGAGCAGCAGGAAACCGTCTCGCGGAACACACTTACCCTAGCAGGCAAGCAGTATGCTTTGGGCTTGGTCTCGGTAAGCCAAAGATTGGAAGCGGAGAACGATTTTGTAAAGGCCGCTCAAAACAAAACCGAAACTTTAACCAACCAACGCCGGGCAGCAATGGAAATGGCACAAGCTGCGGGGCGACTGACACAACAAATTCAGTATCAATAATAACAAGATGAAAAGAACAGGATTTATTATACTGGCCGCAACACTGTTAACCGCTTGCGGTGGCGAGAAGAAAACCGATGCGGCACTGCAAGGGAAAACCGAACAAGAGGAGATCTCGGTTACCGGGAAAATTCCGGGCAGGATCAACCGTATCTTGGTGAAAGAGGGTGACCAAGTAAAAAAAGGAGATACCTTGGCCGTATTGGACATTCCCGAAGTAGACGCCAAGCGTGCCCAGGCGTCGGGCGCGGTAGAATCGGCGTCGGCACAATACCAAATGAGTGTAACGGGCGCCACGAGAAACCAGCTGGCTCAGCTCAACGCCAAGAAAGCGGCACTACAAGAGCAATATGCTTATGCGCAGAAATCGGTAAGCCGTTTGGGTAGCATGGTGCGCGATTCGCTTATTCCACAACAAACCTATGATGAGGCTTACGCAAAGTTTCAAGGTGCAAAAGCGCAATTGGCCGCAGTGAATGCAGAAATTGCCGATGTGGAACACGGCGTGCGCATGGAGCAACAACAGATGGCATTGGGGCAGAAGAACCAGGCATTGGGCGCGTTGCAAGAAGTGAGCACGGCAGAGAATGAGCGGTATGTGATAGCGCCTGCCGATATGACGGTGACCACCATTACGCTGAAGCCCGGCGAATTGGCGCCACCGGGTTATACCTTGTTCAAAGGGCCGATGGCTGCCACCACTTATTTCCGCTTTACCATTCCCGAAGGTGATTTGGCCAAAGTGAAAAAAGGAATGCAGGTAAATGTTTTTTTGGTGTACGAAAACCGCAACATTCCCGCGCGAATCACCGAGGTGAAACAGTTGCCCGCATACGCCAACATTGCTACCGCTTATCCCGATTACGAGCTCCAGCAATCGTTGTTTGAAATTCATGCCACGCCTGTAAACCCCGATGATGTCAAGGATGTTTTCCCGAATACCACAGTGACGCTTAAGCTTTAACGATGAAGGACTTCTTTAATTTGTTGGGTCGCGAATTCCGATTGTTCTGGTCACATAATGTTTTGCGCGTCCTGTTCATCGGTGCGCCGCTGCTGTATGGCATTCTGCTGGGTTATGTTTACCAAAAAGGAAAGGTGACGGATTTGCCGATTATTGTAGTAGACCGCGACAACAGTGAAATGAGCCACCGCATCATCCAAATGTTTCAGGATAACGAAATCTTGGATGTCGCCTTGGTCAAACCCGACGACGCCAATCTCACCAAACAATCCATCGAGCTGGATGCAACCTGCATCGTCGAGATTCCGAGGAACTTTGAAAGCGATATTTTGACGCGCAGAAATCCCGAAATCGTTACCATTGTCAACACAGGAAATGTCTTGACGGCGAACTATGCGTCGGGTGCAATCCAGTTGGTTTTGGGGACTTTGAAAGCAGGAACGCAGATGGAAACGCTCCGAAAAATGGGAACGCCCGAAGCTTTGCTGATGTCGTCCTACGAACCGTTTAAGACGAGCTTTATCAAGAAATACAACCGAAGCACCAACTATATGTATTTCCTGTGTTGACAATGGTAACGATTTCGGGATTTCTGCGCGTCAAAATATCG
>RDDY01000013.1 GCA_003852805.1 Chryseobacterium sp. | reverse complement strand
CCCCCCCCCCCCCCCCCCCCCCCCCCCCCCCCCCCCCCCCCCCCCCCCCCCCTGTGGTGACCGGTGATTTGTGTACCTTGTACTTTGTACCTTGTACTTTGTACCTTGTACTTTGTACCTTGTACTTTGTACGGTGTAAAATGTATTTATGTGGTGACCGGTGATTTGTGTACTTTGTACTTTGTACTTTGTACAGCGTACTTTGTACAGCGTACTTTGTACGATGTAAAAATGTATTTATGTATGATGGGTGATCTGTGACTTGTGACTGGTGATTAGTGATTAGTGATTGGTAGTTTGTGTACTTTGTACGGTGCCGGTGAGAATTTCCTCACCGCTCCCCTCACCAAAGGAGAAGGAGTTTTTCTTAGCTCTTGCTTCTTGGTTCCAAAATATCACGCCTAAATCTAATCTCTAACATCCAATCTCTATTCCTAATTCTCGAATCTTGACTCTTGACTCTTGACTCTCGTTTCTTGACTCTTGATTCTCAATTCTAATATCTAATATCTAATATCTAACTTCTGAGCCCTAGCATCTAACCGCTGTAGGTGGTCAGGTAGCGCAGTTTGTCCGATGAGTGTTGCCTTGCTTTCTCGGCGATGTCGGTGTCGGATTGGGACGGCTTGGGTTCTGCGCGTTGGAAAAGGAAAGCGTTGTGGGCGTTTTTATCGACAATATTGTTGAAGATGTGTTCGATCTCCGAACTTGCCAAGGACGCAAAACTGATGTCCTCGAAGCCGTACATCAACTTGAGGTTCGGTTCTCCCGCGAAATGTTGGTTCACAAATTCCTGAAACTGCTGTTTGGAATCGAAACTGCCCGCCCAGATGTTGTACAGGTGGCGTCTCTTTTTCGGCTTATCGGCAATGCTTTGGTAAACGAAGTTCTCACCCAAATAAGCTTCGCGCACCTGCGGGTCGTTCGCCAAATCTTCGGGCAAGCCCTCTTTTAAAATTCGGCCCTCGAACATGATGTAGGTTTTGTGCGTAATGGCCAAGGTCTGCTGCACGTTGTGATCGGTAATCAGGATGCCGATGTTTTTGTCTACCAAGCCGCGAACGATCTTTTGGATGTCTTCCACGGCAATCGGGTCTACGCCGGCAAAAGGTTCGTCCAGCAAGATAAAATCGGGCCCCGTAGCCAGACAGCGGGCAATCTCGGTTCGGCGCCGCTCGCCTCCCGACAGCAGATCGCCGCGGTTTTTACGCACATGCTCCAACGAGAATTCCTCGATCAACTCCTCCATCCTGCGGTACTGTTCTTTCTTGCTGAGCTTGGTCAATTGCAAGACGCCGAGGATGTTGTCTTCTACCGAGAGCTTCCGAAAGACCGAAGCTTCCTGCGCCAGGTAACCGATGCCTTTCTGGGCGCGGCGGTACATGGCGTCTGAGGTGATGTCTTTTCCGCCCAAACTTATACGCCCCGATGTCGGTTTTACCAGCCCGACGATCATGTAAAAGGTGGTAGTTTTTCCGGCGCCGTTGGGGCCCAGCAGCCCGACGATTTCGCCCTTGCGGACTTCTACCGACACTCCTTTCACCACTTTCTTCGGACCGTATTCCTTGATCAGATTTTCCCCGCGTAATATCATGATTCAAAGATAAGCGTTTTGCACAAAAGCCGCTTTTGCGTCCGAATGAAGCAACGATAAAACAGACATCTTCGCAATCAACCGCGAACGGAATTGATTTTGCTAAGTCTTTGAGAATCCGTAAAAACATCTGTTATGAAAAAGAAAATCGCCGTTTTGGTGGGCAGCCTTCGCAAAGAATCTTACAACCGACGCATTGCAAACGAGCTGATCCGCCTGGCACCCGAGACCATGGAGTTGGAAATTGTGGAAATCGGGAACCTCCCGCACTACAACGAAGACTTGGAAGAGAACCCGCCAAAGGAATGGACGGACTTCCGTGAAAAAATACAAGGTGCCGACGGTATATTCATTGTCTCACCCGAGTACAACCGCTCGATGCCCGGTGCGCTGAAAAATGCAATAGACATCGGCTCGCGGCCGCCGAAAGAAAATGCTTGGATAAAGAAGCCTGTAGCTGTTGCCACCGCCTCCGGCAGCGGCATCGGCGGTTTTGGCGCCAACCATGCCATCCGTCAATCGCTTGTCTTTTCGCAAATACGCTTGTTGCCCGTGGAATTGTATATCGGCAATATGAAAGAACTTTTCAAGGAAGACGGCAAGACACTCGTGGATGATACGCAAGATTTCCTAAAAAGCGTACTTTCTCGGTTTGAGGATTGGATCGAGACATTTTCCTAACTTAGATGCTTAAAAGCCAATAAGCATTTAAATACATGAGAAGAATTCTTTTGACCAACGCGCGCAATTATAGCGCGCTATTCGCACGTATGGCTGCCGCAGCGGTTATTTTTCCACACGGCGCGCAAAAACTTTTAGGTCTGTTCGGTGGCGGCGGTTTCTATGGCACCTTGGATTTCATGACCGAGGTTAAAGGCTTGCCGTGGACGGTGGGTTTAATGGTCATCATCGTAGAATTCTTTTTTTCCGTGTTTCTGTTTCTGGGTTTTTTGACTCGGTTTATGGCTCTGGCGCTCATCGGCCTCTTTGTCGGCATTGTGTACAGTGGCTCCGCCGCTGGCGGCTTTTTCATGAATTGGGCCGGCGTCGACGACCGACCGGAAGGCCTTGAATACTTCATCCTGATGTTCGGGCTGTTGTTGGTTTCGTTGATCGCAGGAGGCGGTGCCCTTAGTCTTGATGCGGCTATGACGAAGCGTCGGGACAGGCTTTATTATTGAGTGGGTGAGTGGGTGAGTGATTTAGTGGGTGAGTGATTTAGTGGTTTAGTGGTTTCGGAGCTATCGTTTTAGTAGTTATAGGATAAGTGCAGAAGGGAAGGCTGCTGTTATTTGGACGAAAGCTTTCAACCGTTAAGAGCTGTGAGGTTTTAAGCTTAATGTAAGCCTGGCTTCCGGTAGGACAGAAGTGTGCGCTATTATCATGATTCTCCGCGGTTTAACCACAGAGAGCACGAAAGCAGTGTTTGTCATGCTGACGGAAGGAAGCATCTTTAAACCACAATAGACACAAAAGGTTTTGACACGTAAGGCACATCAGAGCCTATGGCAGCGTTGTCGAAGTACACAAAAGGTAAAAGTCTTGCGACTTTTTTCGAGATGTCAATCTTGACGTGATGACCGGACACGAAGGCGATATGCTTGTCATGCTGACGGAGGAGCATCTTTAAACCACAATAGATACAAAAGGTTTTGACACGTAAGGCACATCAGAGCCTATGGCAACGTTGCCGAAGTGTACAAAAGGTAAAAGTCTTGCGACTTTTTTCGAGATGTCGATCTTGACTTGATGACCGGACACGAAGACGGTATGCTTGTCATGCTGACGGAGGAAGCATCTAAGGAGAGATTAGAGCTAAGAACCAAGAGCTAAGAGCATAGAACCTAGACCACCAAATGAGCAGATACCGCCGGCGTGTCAAAAGTGAGCGCCGTCATTGCGAGGAACGAGCAATCTCATGGGCAGCGTCCTTGCCCCAACCCTATCCAAAGAAGAGGGAGCCTTTGCGGTAAACTGAGGTGTAACCACAATGTCCGATTTAATTGAAGTTCCTTTTTTACAGCCCAAAGCTAGCAGCATGTTTGTCATCCTGAAAGGATCTACACTGCGTTGGCGCTCACATGAGTTTAGACGCCTCCGGCGTGGCAAAAGAGGTGGCGGGGTAACGGTTTGGCTCAATTGCCTTAACGCCAAAGATGGAATTTCAACCATTAAGGACATTGAGAGATTTAAGCTTAACGCACATATTCTCTGATCAACATTCGTAAAATAGGGATTGAAGTACCGGCGGCTGTTTGTTGCCGGTACTGTTTTTGTAACGGCGTTTATCGTACGGCAGGGCTTTTCCAACCTCGCCATCATCCTTATACAATACGATATGTCAGAACAACCGGAATGGAAACAACTTACCGGGCGCTTACTTACACTGTTTGAAACCGACAACACTCCCGACCGGGAACGGTTGCGCGCTGCCCTGAAAGACGAGTCGGCTGTTGACATTACCTTGGCCATGGACGACTTGACAGAGGAGCAAGCGATGCAGGTTTTCAAATCGCTGCACAAGGGAACCGCCACGGAGGTATTGGCCAAACTGGACCAAGAACATACCGAGCACATCTTGGCGCGGCTGGACCCTCAAGAGCTGAAAGACCTGCTGGAGCCGTTGCCGGCGCGTGAAGCGGCAATCGTATTGTCCGACGCATCCGACAAGCAACTGGAAAGCCTGATGGAAAACAGCACACCCGAGGCTCCGCTGACCGATGTTCAGCACCGTCTGGATTACCCTAAAGGTTCGGCCGGGCGTATCATGACGACCGAGTTTATTGCGCTCGACCAAAAAATGACAATTGCCGAAGCTCTTCAGCTGGTCAAACAAACCGATCCCGACATCGACATCCCGTCCGATCTTTATGTGGTGGAAGGCGAAGGCAAAGCTGTGCAAAGACGGCGTCTGCACGGGGTGATTTCCATCCGAAGCTTGCTCATGTGCAACCCCGAGCAAAAAGTGGAAGAAGTCATGGCAACCGATGTGGTGTCGGTGCTCGATGATGTGAACGAGGAAGACGTCGCCGCGCTTCTCTCAAAATATAAATTCTCTACCATGCCCGTGACCGACGCGGATGG
The DNA here is from genome assembly GCA_003852805.1 of Chryseobacterium sp. Classification (GTDB taxonomy): domain Bacteria; phylum Bacteroidota; class Bacteroidia; order Flavobacteriales; family Weeksellaceae; genus Elizabethkingia. The sequence goes on along the minus strand of RDDY01000013.1, from coordinate 3,445 downwards.
CTACCTCGTGGGTGTGATACCGGCCGACGACTTGATGCCTGTAATTGCAGGGCGGCTCCGCCATCTGTACAACCAAGCGGTAGGCACCGACGCCGAAGTTATGGAGCGACTGACACCGGCACAGGCGGCTAAGGTGCGCGTGCCGTGGCTGCTCGGCACCATGGCTATAGAACTGGGCGCAGGTCTTATCATTTCGCATTACGACGCCGTGCTTCAGAAGGTAATCCTGCTCGCGTCTTTCATGCCCGTCATCTCTGCGGTTTCGGGGAATGTCGGTCTTCAGGCGGCGGCCATCACCGTGCGCGCATTGGACGCGGGGAGCCGACGTAAAAACCTATGGGGCGCGCTGCGAAAAGAGGGTGCCACTTCTCTGTTGATGGCTATTGTCTGCGGGGTTGTCTTGGGCGCGATAGGTGCAATCTGGGCCAAACAATTGCCGTTCGGTATTGTGATCGGTGCCGCCATCATCTGTTCTATGCTGACGGCCGGACTTATGGGCACCGTTATTCCCATTGTTTCCAAGCGCTTCGGCTTTGACCCGGCGACCACTGCGGGACCGTTTGAGACTGCTTTTCAAGACGTTATCGGTTTTGCCGTATTCTTGGGCTTGGCTACTCTGTTCCAAGATTGGATGGTGTAAACGGCGCTTTCAACCAAACAAAAAAAACCGAAGCCTTTACGGACTTCGGTTTCTCTATTATAGCAATTATTTATCCGTTGAGCAGTTGCGCTGCTTCCTTGGCGAAGTAGGTAAAAACCATATCCGCGCCTGCGCGCTTGATGCTGTGCAAGCTTTCCAAGATCACCTTGTCGTTGTCTAACCAACCGTTTTGGGCCGCCGCTTTTATCATGGCATATTCGCCGCTCACCTGGTATACGGCTATCGGCTGTGTGATGATCTCGCGGACTTTTGCCACGATATCGAGCTTTGGCAAGCCCGGCTTGATCATGATGATGTCGGCACCTTCGTCCACATCGTCCAAAACTTCACGAATCGCCTCGCGCGAATTGGCAAAGTCCATTTGGTAGGTTTTTTTATCGGTCGGGATGTCCAAGGCGTCTACCGGCGCACTGTCCAGGGCGCTTCTGAACGGTCCGTAGAAAGCGCTTGCATACTTGGCCGCATAAGCCACGATGCCCACCTCTCCGAAGCCGTTTTCTTCAAAGGCCCGGCGAATGGCCAAGGTTCTTCCGTCCATCATATCGCTGGGCGCTACAAAATCTGCTCCCGCTTCGGCGTGACTCAGGCTCATCTTGACCAATGCGTCTACGGTGGCATCGTTCACGATCTTGCCGTTCTCTACAATGCCGTCGTGGCCGTAGATACTGTACGGATCGAGCGCTACGTCGGGCATTACGACCATTTCGGGAGCCGCGTCTTTGATCGCGCGGATGGTCCGTTGCATAAGGCCGTCGGGGTTCCAAGCTTCCTTGCCCGTATTGTCTTTCAGCTTGTCGTCTGCTTTTACGTAAATGTTTACGGCTCTGATGCCCAGATCGGACAGCTCTTTTATTTCTTTAACGGTACGATCTACCGAACGGCGGAAAACGCCGGGCATGGAACCGATGGCTTCTTGTTTATCTTTTCCTTCCATCACGAAGATCGGAAGCACAAAGTCGTCTGTCGACAGTGAGGTCTCGCGTACCAGCGCCCGTATACCGGCACCCGTGCGCAGTCTTCTGTTGCGGTTAAAATACATTTTATCGAAGTGAAAATTTATTTTTACAAATTTACTTTGGTTTTTTGTTTTGGCACCGTTTTTACTCGATACTTTTCGTTACATTTGTCTGATATAACTCATAAATCGATACGTGAAAAAAAATATACTGTTTTTGCTTTTTATCTGTCTCCTAACCGCTTCCACCGGAAAGCTGGCCGCACAGGCTACCGACAGAGCCACTCTCACCGCCACTGCACAGGGCAGTGAGCCGCAATTGGTTGTATACCCCAACCCTGCTACTTCCACCGTAAATCTCAGCATCAAGCATCCGCAACTGAAGTTGAAATCTGTGGTCATTTATTCCATTATCGGTGTGCAGATTGCGGAGTTCAACAACATCAACCAATCGGAGATCGACCTGCGTCTCGACCGATTGAGACCCGGCAAGTATCTGCTTCGGTATACACTGAGCGATAACAGCCAAAAGGTTACGCAGCTTATCAAGCAACTATAATCTTTTAGCACATACAAAAAAGGCAGAGACCCAGGGGTTTCTGCCTTTTTCTTTGCGATTGTTCCCTCAATCGTGTCCCTCCGTTTTTACGATCTTATTGTAGATGCCGAACAGCAAGAACGGTGCAGCCCATTGCCCTATGAACAGAGCGCCGTGCTTGTGGCCCGACAGTTTCATGGCAGCGGAAACCGCCATGGATCCGACAGCCAGGCCCAACCAAAAGGTCGATGGCATCTGTGATGTTTGGTCCTCAATTTTCTTTGTTGCTTCGCCTTCGCGGCCCGATGAATTGTTCATAACCTTTTATTTTTAAGTGATTTGTAGTGCTGTTTGAAATACAATAAAGGTTCCGAAAGCATAAAGCACAACTGTTAAATAATCACAAATTCAACAATTCGAGAAACGGCCGATAAAAGCATTTATCCTTGAAACAAAAAAAGCGATCTGCCATGGACAGATCGCTTTTGAATGTAATGTATCGCGTAAGGATCTTCTAATAGCCGTCTTGCACCTCATCATTGCGCACCAAAGCCATAGCCGAAGAGGTACCGATGCGCTGCACGCCCATCGTTATCATCTGTTCGGCTTCTTCCGGGGTGCGCACACCGCCCGCAGCTTTCACGGGCAATTTGCCGCTGTTGTCCAGCATGATGCGGATTCCTTCCGGCGTGGCGCCGTTGGGCTTGCCGTCCTCGGTTTTGTAAAAACCGGTTGAGGATTTCACGAAGATTTTCGACTGCTCTTCGTCAGTGAAGTTCTCGCCAGCCCATTTTGCAATGCCGCCCGTGAGCGCCGCGATTTGGCCGTCGGTAAGCGCCGCAATCTCAATGATCCACTTGGCCACTTTGCCGTGCTCTATGCACAGACGCGTGCAAGCCAAGAACTCTTGTTTGACAAGATCCAGATCTTCCTCTATGAAAGCTTGGTAATTGATGACGAAATCCAGTTCGTCGGCGCCTGCTTTGATCGCCTCGGCGGCCTCAGCCCATTTCTCATCTGTTGAAGCGGTTCCCTCATGAAAGCCGATCACCGTGCCTAATTTTACCGAGGAACCTTCGGCATCCAGATACGCGCGCACCTTGGCCACGTATTCCGGGCGAATCATGACGGCAAACAGATGATTGTCTACGGCTTCCTTGGTCAGCGCCATTACTTTTTCCAGCGTTTCGTCTTCGCTTAGGCCGGATTGTGCCGGTGTCTTCAGATAGGTGCTGTCCAGATATTTTCTGATATCCATTTATTTATACTTTGAGCTGTCGGTTGATACTTT
>RDDY01000244.1 GCA_003852805.1 Chryseobacterium sp. | reverse complement strand
AGTGATCTTTGCCGCCCATCTCCTCGCCTATCTTAGTAAAAGTAGCGTTGGTCAACTCTTTGGAAAAATACATGGCCAGCTGTCTGGGCAATGCAATCTCGCGTTTGCGCGAGCGCGAGAGAAGCTGGTCCTTTTGCAAGCCGAAGTATTGACAAACCACATCTTGGATGTAAGAAATATTGATGACCTTTTCCTGATTTGCCGTAATATTCTTGATGGTTTCTTTCAGCAGATATACGGTAAATTCGGACTTGAATACCATGGAATGCGCCACCACCGAGTTGATGATTCCTATCAAATCACGGACGTTGGTCTTCACTTCATTCGCCAGATACTCGATCAGGTCTTCGCCTAAGACAATACCGTCCCTGTGCAATTTGTTGACGATGATGCGTCTGCGCGTCTGGTAGTCGGGTGCTTTGATTTCTACCGAAAGTCCCCATTTGAAGCGCGAAACAATCCGTTCCTGAATGTCTTGGATATCGGCCGGAGCTTTATCGGAAGTCAGAATAATCTGCTTGCCGTTTTGGTGCAGATGGTCGAAGATATGGAAGAACATGTCCTGTGTGGCGGCCTTGCTGGAAAGAAACTGCACATCATCAATGATCCAAACGTCCACCATTTGGTAGAAGTTGGCAAAATCGACTTTGTTGTGCGCCTTCGCCGCCGAGATGAACTGCTGGATAAATTTCTCCGCCGGAACATACAGCACCCCTTTCTCGGGATAATGCTGTTTCACTTCCAGACCCACCGCATGCGCAATATGCGTTTTCCCCACACCCACGCCGCCGTGCACGAATAACGGGTTGAACGCCGTGGCACCGGGGCGCTTGGCAATGGTGCGCGCTACGGTATACGCCATCTTGTTGCTGTCGCCTTCTATAAAGTTATCGAAGGACAAAGCAGGGTTCAGGTAACTGTCTATATTCATCCGTGGCGCGGGCGCGGCACCGAAGTTTCGATCCTGCGGCGGAAGTTGCTCTGCGCGTTGTGGTGGCACCGGTTGCGGTTTTGGCGTCTGTACCGTCTCGCCTCTCAACTCCACCGTCATCGGTTTTTCTCTGCCTTGCGGACGATTCTCCATCACCGAGTACCACAACTTTACGCCTCGCCCGATGTTTTTGCGAAGCGCAATAGACAACAGCGAGAGATAGTTTTCCTCGATATATTCTTTGTAGAAATCGCTGGGGACAAGCAAAGTCAGGTTTTTATCCACCAAAGAGAGCGGCTTGACCTTGGAGAACAACAGCACGAAAGAATCTTCGGCGGAACCCATGTGCCCGGTTTCATCCTCAATCGACGCCAGATTATCTCTCATAAATTGCAGACAGTTCTGCCAAATCAAAGTAATATTCTGATCCATAGACGAGTTGAGGTTGAAAGGTGGGTTGAGATGATGTGTGACAAAAATGTAATTTTTAATCCTGATAAAAAAGTTTTGCGACCTTGATTTTTTACAAATATATTTGTATGTATAAGTACAAATTTCAGCATGCTCCATACAACCCATTCAGTGCGTGTCCGTTACGGTGAAACGGATGCCATGAAGTACGTCTACTACGGCAATTACGCAGAATATCTTGAAGTGGCGCGTGTAGAACTTTTCCGCAGCTTGGGCATGTCCTACAACGAGATCGAGGAACGCGGAATCTGGCTGCCGGTTTCAGATTTCAGCATCAAATATCTGCGACCCGCCCGCTACGATGAGGTTCTGGAAATCCATACGCGCGTGCACCGTCTGCCCGGCGTGAGGATTCGGTTCGACTACGAGATTTTCAACCCCGACGGACAAAAAATAACCGAGGCCGCCGTTACCTTATTTTTCATGGACGCCGAAACAGGCAAAGTGACACGCTGCCCCGATTTTTTAATGGAACTGATTTTGGCGGCTTGGGATCAGAGTTCGGATCCCGGCGGCAACTCATAAGCTTCTTTTCCTTTCTCAAAAATACGTGTCGATTCGGTGCCTTCGGTGGTGATTTTATGGCCGCGCCTGCGTATCCAATTACCTTCGCGCAAACCTACCACCTTTTCGTCGTTTTGGGTAAGAAATTCCAGAATGCGGGTTTCGCGCGTTTCGCCGTTGTGCTTCAAATCGGGATCGGGATCCAAATAATGCGGATTAATATTGAAAGGAACGAGCCTCATGCATTCAAAAGACGGTGGGTAGACAATCGGCATATCGTTCGTCGTACACATGTTTATTCCGCCGATATTGCTTCCCGCACTGCTGCCCAAATACGGTTTGCCGTTTTGCACCGCTTTTCTCAGCTCTGCCATCAAACCGTTTTCGTGTAGCGTTTTCACCAACAGAAAAGTGTTTCCGCCTCCGGTGAAAAAACCTTGTGTGTTCCGTATGGCTTCGGCCCTATCCACAAATTGGTGCAAGCCTTTCACGCTTATTCCCAAGTGCGAGAAAAACTCCGCCGCCTTGGCCGTGTAATCATCGTGTGATATCCCGCCAGGCCGCGCAAACGGAACGAATACAATTTCCGTTATGCCGTCAAACAGTTCTGCAATTTCGTTCTTTATATATTCCAAATATCGGCCGCCGTACAGAGTAGACGTGGACGCTAACAGTAAATTCATGATCGATGCTGATTTCTGCAAAGATAAGCGAAGCTTTATTTATGCTTGGATTCGGTCAACGGATCGAGCCGAAATCTTATCTTTGCACGGAAATTAAGATAATAAAAAGAAAATGAAATTTTTTATCGACACAGCCAATCTTGATCAAATTCGTGAAGCTCAAGAGTTAGGAATCTTAGACGGTGTGACCACCAACCCGTCGCTGATGGCAAAAGAAGGAATACAAGGGAAAGAAGCCGTTTTGCAACACTACCGCGATATCTGCAATATTGTAGACGGCGATATCTCGGCAGAAGTTCTTTCTACCGAGTACGACGAAATGGTGCGCGAAGGCGAAGAACTGGCAGCGCTGCACGAGAACATTGTGGTGAAAATACCTATGATCAAAGACGGAATCCGCGCGCTGAAGCATTTCTCCGACAAAGGCATCAAAACCAACTGTACGCTGATTTTCTCTCCGGGCCAGGCATTGTTGGCGGCCAAAGCCGGCGCTACCTACGTCTCTCCTTTCTTGGGCAGATTAGACGATATCTCGGTCGACAGCTTGCAACTGATCGAAGACATCCGTTTGATCTTCGATAACTATATGTTCGATACGGAAATTTTGGCGGCTTCCATCCGCAATCCTATGCACATCATCAACTGTGCAAAGATAGGCGCAGACGTCATCACCTCGCCGCTCGCCTCCATACTGGCCTTACTGGCGCATCCGTTAACCGATAACGGTTTGGCAACCTTTGTGGCCGACGCAAAAAAGCTCGGGTAAAACCAACTGCAATAATCAACTATAAAAACTCCCGATCCGTCGGGAGTTTTTTCGTTGTAGGATACGGCGTAGATTACACACTTATACCTTGCTTCATATAATAACAAATATGAACGATTCCGCAATATAGTTTAACAAATCATTAACAACATTATTTACCGATGCAGAAAGCACACGGATAAAAGTTAAAAATTGCTAAAACACAAAGCGGAGGCACAGATATTGAATACAACAGAACAGAATGCGGAGGAAATGCTAGCTACCCCTCCCGCAGACATCACAAAAACATATTTAACACCAAAAAGTATTATTATGAGCAACAGACGTTCGAACGGCTCCCGTTCAAGAGGTCACAGATCAGAATCACATTATCACGACGAAGACGAACATTATCACGATCATCATTACGGAGATGATTATGATGATGAATACGATGATGATGAATACGATGATGACGATTATGATGATTATGACGACGACGATTATGATGATGACTATGAAGATCATTATGACGACGACGATTACGATGATTATGATGATGACGATTATGATGATGAGGACTACGACGACGATGACTATGACGACTACGATGATGAAGATGACGACGAAGACTGGTATGACTCCGGCGTTGGCCGCATGAGAGATTCTCAAGGACGCTTTACCTCAGACGACGATGACGACGACCACCACGGTGGCGGCAGAGGCGGATCAAGATCCGACAGCGGCCGCGGAAGAAGCGGTGGCGGCAGAGGCGGCTCTTCAAGAGGCGGTTCCGGCCACGGCAGACAAGGTTTCGCATCTATGCCCAAATCAGAAGTAAGAAGAATTGCAGCCATGGGCGGACGCGCTTCACACGGTGGAGGCAGAAGCGGAGGTTCAGGCGGCGGCTCAAGCAGAGGCGGATCATCTTCAGGTAGAGGCGGCTCCGGTCGCGGAGGCTCATCCTCAGGCAGAGGCGGCTCTTCAAGAGGCGGTTCAGGCCACGGCAGACAAGGTTTCGCATCTATGCCTAAATCAGAAGTAAGAAGAATTGCAGCCATGGGCGGACGTGCTTCACATGGTGGACACGGCGGTTCAGGTAGCGGTTCCGGCAGAGGTGGCTCATCTTCAGGCAGAGGTGGCTCAGGTCGTGGAGGTTCATCCTCAGGCAGAGGAGGCTCTTCAAAACGCGGCTTTGCAGCAATGCCTAAATCGGAAGTAAGAAGAATTGCAGCCATGGGCGGACGCGCTTCACACGGTGGAGGCAGAAGCGGCGGTTCAGGCGGCGGCTCCGGCAGAGGCGGTTCATCTTCAGGCAGAGGCGGTTCAGGTCGCGGAGGATCTTCTTCAGGCAGAGGAGGCAATTCAGGCGGCGGACGCGGATTCGCTTCCATGCCTAAATCAGAAGTAAGAAGAATTGCAGCCAAAGGCGGACGCGCTTCACACGGTGGAGGCAGAAGCGGCGGAGGCTCTTCCAGATCCGGTAGATCCGGCTTCGGCGGAAGAAGAAATTCGTAACAGATAATCTATCCGATATAAAGGAGACCTCGGTCTCCTTTATTTTGATATAAACATAAAAAACACCCGGTCATGCAAAAACCAACAGATAACAATTCAGACGCTGCAAAGGCAACAGAAGACAAAAAAACAACCGGCGCGTCTACCACATCTTCAACAGATAAAGACAAAAAAGACAACAGCACAGACGAAAGCAAAAAAACAGCTGCCGCCGAAAAAGGTGGAACCGGCGATAAATCTACCGAAAGCAAAAGCGGATCATCCGCCAAAAGCACAAGTTCTGCCAAGACTTCCGGAAAAGCGCAGAGCAAAGAACAGGAGGATGAAGGCGAAGAAAAGCCGCTCAAGAAATTCTTTGTCGATGCGCTGAAGGATATTTATTACGCAGAGCACGCATTGGTAGAAGCTTTGCCGAAAATGAAAAAAGCGGCTACTACCGAGGAGTTGCAGGACGCCTTCGAAGACCATGAGTTGCAGACTCGCAAGCAAATCAGTCGATTGGAAAAAGTGTTCCGCTCGATTGACGAAAAGGCCGAGAAAAAAGACTGTAAGGCCATGGACGGAATCATCAAAGAGGCAGAAGAAATCATCAAATCTACACCCGAGGGTTCCATGACCCGCGATGCTGCATTGATTATTGCCGCGCAGAAAGCCGAGCATTATGAGATCGCCAGTTACGGCGGGCTGGTTCAGTTGGCCATCACGCTCGGTTATGATCGCGCTGCCGATTTGCTGGATCACACCCTCGAAGAGGAGGAAGAAACAGATTACCTCTTGACGGACATAGCGGAGTCGTTCATCAACTTTGAAGCCGAGGAAGAAGGCGAAGAAGTGGAAGACGATGATTACGATGACGAAGACTATGACGACGAGGAAGATTATGACGAATACGATGAGGAAGACGAGTTATAATCGTTCTCTTTTCTAACGTTAAAGGCTGCCTTCGGGTAGCCTTTTTTGTATGGAATTATCGTCGGTTTCCGGCAAAATATAGATTTTCAGACGGTTAAATTGCGTGTGCCGATTTGGCTAAATCTTGTATCTTTAGCCGTGTTTTAAACCAAGAAAATCTCTATGTCATACTATCCGCTCAACACAATTCCTGATTATTACCTGTTAGACAATCTGCTCACGGACGAGCATAAACTGATCAGACAATCAGTTCGCGACTGGGTCGAGAGCTTCGTAATGCCACAGATCGACGAGGCTGCTCAACAGCATAAGGACATCCCGGGGCTTATGAAAGAACTCGGTTCCATCGGCGCGTTAGGCCCTTACATTCCCGTGGAATACGGCGGCGCCGGACTCGATCAGATTTCTTACGGTATCATCATGCAGGAATTGGAGCGCGGAGATTCGGCCGTCAGATCGGCGGCTTCTGTACAGTCCTCTTTGGTGATGTTCCCGATTTACGAGTTCGGTTCCGACGAGCAGAAAAACAAGTATTTGCCGAAATTGGCTAACGGTGAAATGATCGGCGCTTTCGGACTTACCGAACCCAACCACGGCTCCGACCCGGGCAGCATGGAAACCTACTACAAAGATATGGGCGACCATTATCTGCTGAACGGCGCCAAAATGTGGATAACCAATGCGCCCCTGTGCGACATTGCCGTTGTTTGGGCAAAAGGCGAAGACGGCAAAGTGCGTGGATTGATTGTAGAGCGCGATTTCGACGGTTTCACAACTCCCGAGACGCACAACAAGTGGTCTTTGCGCGCCTCCAAAACCGGCGAGTTGGTATTTCGCGATGTGAAGGTACCAAAGGAAAATCTGTTGCCCAAAGTAGAGGGTTTGAAAGGGCCGCTTTCCTGCCTGAACTCGGCGCGTTACGGAATTTCGTGGGGCGTGATCGGTGCGGCGATCGACTGCTACTGCACTGCGGTTCAGTACGCCAAAGAGCGAAATCAATTCGGTAAACCCATCGCTTCGTATCAACTTCAACAAAAAAAGTTAGCCGAGTTTTTGACCGAAATCACCAAAGCGCAACTTCTGAGCTGGCAGCTCGGAAATCTCAAAAACGAGCACCAAGCCACACCGGCACAGATATCAATGGCAAAGCGTAACAATGTGAAAATGGCCATAGACATCGCGCGCGAGTCCCGTCAGATTTTGGGCGGCATGGGCATTATGGGCGAATTCCCGATGATGCGCCACGCAGCCAATCTGGAATCGGTCATTACCTACGAAGGAACCCACGACATTCATTTGCTGATCACCGGTCTGGACATCACCGGCATCAACGCATTTTAACAGCAGAGCGAAACTTCTCCGATGAAAACAATTGCCGTCCGCCTGCCGAAAATCGGCGAATCTACGCAAGAAGCCCGAATTGTAGAATGGTTGAAAAAGCCCGGCGATGCTGTAGAAAAGGATGAACTTTTTGCCGTTATCGGCACGGACAAAGTAGATTCGGAGATTTTCTCAGAGTACACAGGCACGCTTACGGAGTTGTTGGTCAATGAGGGCGACGAAGCAAAAGTCGGTCAAGAAATCGCACGTATGGAAGTCTTGGACGACACGGTTGAAAGCGCCGGCTTAATTGAGGAAAACACTTCGCCGGCGGCTCTTGCCAAGGACGATGCTAATAAGCCGATAATGCTGAAGCAACAGACCGAACTCGGCTTCCTTTCGCCCGTTGTGCGGAAAATAGCTGCCGAGCACGGCATCAGTCTACAGCAGTTGCAAGGCATCCGCGGAACCGGCGAGAACGGCCGCATCCGCAAAATAGATGTGGAAGCGTTTCTGCAACCGTCACAGCCGTTAACCACCAAGTCACGAGAGAAAATAGACCTGAAGGCGGACGTGGGCGAGCAGTTGCAAACCTTGACGGGCATGCGCCGAAGAATTGCGGACAATATGGAAAACAGTTGGCAAGCCATTCCGCATGTGACCACGTTTATCGATGCAGATGTGACGGGCTTGGTCAACTACCGCGACACGGAAAAAGAAAAATTCTTGGCCGAAAACGGTGCAAAGCTGACTTATACCCACCTCATCATGCACGGCGTCCTCTCTGCGCTGATGGAATTTCCCGCTATTAACGCTTGGTTCAACGGTGAGGAACTGTTGCTGAAACACTCGGTGAATCTGGGTTTCGCCACTGCCCTGCCCGACGGCAATTTGATTGTGCCCAACATCAAAAATGCACAGGACATGAACGTAACCGAAATTGCCAAAGCCGTTGCGGAAATTTCAGAACGCGCCAGAAACAACAAATCACACCCGGACGACATCGGCGGAACGACCTTTACTGTCAGCAACAGTTCCTCA
>RDDY01000105.1 GCA_003852805.1 Chryseobacterium sp. | reverse complement strand
TCCAAATTGGAGGCATTGGAAGCCAACAGACGCAACTTCATATAATCTTTGATCAGTGGCAAATTCTTCTGATTGACGAAACGGTCAAAATTCTTGTAGTAATTGATTTCGCCGATGATTACACGATCGGTATTTACCCCGACATTTTTGAGATACGCAGGAAGATCTACATTTTTCACCAACGTGCGCAGTTCTGCCACGGTGCGCGGGTTGTAGCGCTTGTTTGCATCACGACCTTCTTCCAACGTCAACAGCGTTTTCGCCATATCTTTTTCCAAGCCCACGATGTTGGCAGCCGTTGTCTCGGGATTTTTGTATCCCAGCACGTTCAGCAACTCGGTTACGTATTTCTGATACTCGGCAATGGTCTTGGTATTGGCCTCGCTTTCCTTTTGGTAGTAATCTTTGCCCAACCCCAATGACGGACCGCCCAGATAAACCGCGTTCATCTTTGAGTTCTTCATATCGGCGCTGACGCCCCAGCCGTATAACGGATTGTCTCCGGTGCGGGTGGCCTTGTCCATGTATCTTTGTAGGTCGTTCAGATTGCGAATTGCATCGATACGCTCCAAATCGGCTTTGATGGGATTAATGCCTTGCGCATTACGCGTATCCATATCCATAAACGTTGCGTAAAGGCTCTGGATCTTTTGTCCCTCGGTGCCCGGCGCGTAGTTTTCTTTCAGGATATTGTCCAAGATTGCGAGTGAGTTTTCATCTGTGTGCTCGCGCAATTCGTTGAACGAACCCCAGCTGGATTTATCTGCGGGAATCTCCGCTGTCTTTACCCAGTTGCCGTTTACGTAATTGAAGAAATCATCTTGCGGCCGAACTGTGGTATCCATGTAATGCAAGGCCAGACCTTCATCTTTTGTCTCTGAAGGGTTTTGGTTCTGCTCTACCGTCTGCTGCGGAGTTTGTGTTACCGTCTGCTGTGATGTGCAAGACTCCAAGAAAAAGACTGCCCCGATGGCTAAGGCGCCCCACGTAACTCTTTTCATATTGTATATTATTGTTATTCTTCAAAGTTAGTCAAAAGCTTTGCAGTTTTGTTACAGATCTGTTTCGCTCTCTTGCTATATGACGGACAAGCCGATAAACGGAAACAAAAAAAATCCCGACGCATGCGCCGGGATTGAGAAATATATTTGTTCGGTTAGTTTTTAACAATCCGCAAAGCCTTGGCAATGCCGTTTCCTTTTACTTTGATCAGGTAGGCTCCTTTTGCCAAATTCTTGATATCATAAGAATCAGACAAACCAAAAGTTTTAACCAGTTTTCCGCTCATGTCGTAAAGCTCCACGGTTGTAGCGGCTGATTTGGAATCCGCAGGCAGGTTGAGTTTGAACGAATCCGAAGTCGGGTTCGGGTACACCACGATGCGGCTGTCGTACTGGCGCGTTTCGTCCACGCCCATTGTCTGCACTGTATATGTGATTACAAACGGTACGGCTTGTTGAGTGTTTGACCCCGTATCCATCAAATCCTGCCATACTCCGGTGCTGCCGTATTGTTTCGCATTGGCGCCCGCAGGTGCCGGCTGCCCTACTACTGTAACGGGAGGAAAGAACGCCGCATTTCCGTTCGTGGTCTCGGTTGTAAACTGCACCCAGTATGTGCCCGGCTGCAATGCTGCGTTCAGAGTAGCCGTCAACTTCCAAATGCGTCTGGTGGTGCCGAACGACGCGCCCGTCTGCGCGGTCCGGTACATCTTACCGTCTGTTGCTGCCGTCATGACATTGGTTGACAAGTTACCGGCCACAACAGCACCGCCCGTGCTTGGATCGCCGTTGTGAATCTGAGCAAACACCTTGCTGAACGGCTGCGTGGTGGCGCCCGTCTGATAACCGAAGAAATCAATGGTAGAAATACTCCATTTTTCATTAGCCGGCACTACAAAGTCATCTGCCAGGTTGTTTCCCAGCGTGGCACCCGAGCCCAGCGTAGTGTTGTTCACTTGCAGCTCGCTCCATGTATAACCCGACGGTGCCGCAGTTCCGTTGGATGAAGTGGCACCTGTACTCAACGGACCGTTTGAGTACGTTTGTGCAAACATTGCAGCGCTAAAAAGCACGGCTGCAAAAGGCAATAAAGTTCTTTTCATAACAATTGATTTTTGGGTTAAATATGAAATTGTTTGACTACTCAAATGTAAATATTTCCAGAATATGAAAAATAAATTTTTTGCACTTGGAACAAATTTTTATTATTCATTATTTAACAACGAGCAATTTGCACCACAGACAACCAAAACAAACATTTGTTTATTTGTCATTTGAATAAAAAGAAACCTGTTAAAACGACTGTCTCTAAGACAGACAGGTCGTATCTTCCTCATTTGCTATTTTTGCAATATCATCGTTTTTACCAATTCTTCCAACGCCTTGGCCGATGCAAAGTTCATCAAATCTTCTCTGTCCAAATGCGGCATAAAAATCCTGACGGCACGTTCACCGTTTTGAGAACTGACAGCTATGTAAACCGTACCGACTTCTTCTCCGTCGTCGCCTTTATTGGGGCCTGCCACACCCGTGGTGGCAACGGCATAATCGGTACCGAACAGCCGTCTGCAACCCAAAGCCATTTCTTTCGCTGTTTCTTCACTGACCGCCGTATGCTTTTCCAAGATCTCAGCTTTCACATCCAGCAGTTTTTTCTTTTGCTCGGCAGAATAAGCCACCACGCCGCCTTTAAAATAAGCACTGCTGCCCGAGACGGAAGTGACGAGCCGCGCAACGCCACCACCTGTGCAACTCTCGGCGGTAGATACTGTAAAAGACTTATCCGTTAACAGCGCGCGGACGATTTCTGCAATTCCGTCACCGTCGGTACTGATGAGGTTTTCCTTGATCAGCGGCAGCAATTTTTCAATCTGCATATTCAGATGCTGCTGCACTCGCCGGGCGTTACTGCCCTCTGTTCGCAGTTGCAGCCTGATCCGTGAGCCCGACGGCAAGTAAGCCAACGAGACATCTTGGGGCAACGCACTTTCCCACATTTCAATTTTTTGAGCCAGCAAACTCTCGGGGATCCCGGAAACGCTGACCGTGCGCGTCAGCAATACCGGCAGATTCTCTGCTTCTTGCAGGAACGGAATGATCTTGTCCCGCATCAACGGCTTTACCTCAAACGGCACCCCCGGCAGGCAGATAAAATGAATGCCGTTGCGCGTCACCAGCATTGACGGCGCCGTGCCGAAGTCGTTTTGGAAAACAATGGCGCCTGACAGTACCGATGCCTGTTCTCTGTTGATCTCCAGCAGATGCAGGCGATTTCGTTTTTCCAACAACTTTTTCAAGTGCCGAAGTGTTGCCTCATCTTCGATAAGTTCATCGTGGAAATACTCGGCAAAGGCAAGCTTGGTTTTGTCGTCCTTGGTCGGACCCAAGCCGCCTGTGGTGATGACGATGTCTGCCACTTTCTCGGCCAGCGCCAGCGATTCTTTGATTGCAATTGCGTCATCGGGAACAGTGAGGATGCGTAGCGTCTTTATGCCAATGTTACGCAGCTCTGCCGCTATAAAGGTAGAATTGGTGTCGATGGTGTTGCCGGTGAGTATTTCGTCGGCAATGCAGATAATGATTGCGTTCATAGAATAAAAAACCGCTGTTTTGCAGCGGTATAATGGTTAGTGAATGTGTTTCTCGGCGTGGTAAGAACTACGCACCAACGGCGAACTTTCCACATGTCGGAAGCCCAAACTGCGCGCAAAGTCGCCAAATTCATTAAACTCTTCCGGAGTGATGAATTTCTTCACGGGAAGATGATTTTTGGTCGGCTGCAGATACTGCCCGATGGTTATTACGTCTACATCGGCATTGCGTACATCTTCGATGGTTTGGAAAACTTCATCTTTTTCCTCGCCCAGCCCCAACATGATTCCTGTCTTGGTACGGCGCTGACCGGCAGTCTTCAGATAACGGAGTACGTCCAGACTGCGCTCATATTTCGCTTGAATGCGCACTTCTCTTGTCAGCCGTTTTACGGTTTCCATATTGTGGGAGATAACTTCAGGAGCCACTTCTACCAAGCGATCGATATGGCGCGGGATTCCCTGAAAATCCGGAATCAAAGTTTCCATGGTGGTTCCCGGGGAGATTCGGCGGACGGCGTTGACGGTCTCGGCCCAAAGGATGGAACCCATATCTTTTAAATCGTCGCGGTCAACCGAAGTCAGCACCGCGTGTTTGATTTTCATCAACTTAATTGATCGGGCTACTTTCTCCGGCTCGTCCCAATTGACATCCAGAGGCTTGCCTGTTTTCACTCCGCAGAATCCACAACTGCGGGTGCAGATATTCCCCAAGATCATGAAGGTTGCCGTGCCCTCGCCCCAGCATTCGCCCATATTGGGGCAGCTGCCGCTTTGGCAGATGGTGTTCAGTTTATATTTGTCCACCAAAGTGCGGAGCTCGCGGTAGTTTTTGCCTGTCGGCAGTTTCACGCGAATCCATTTCGGCTTTGGTGAAAGCTGTGTGGTCTCGTTTTCCATCTTGAAATTTGAAACATCAAAATTACTGAAATTAATGGGAATGAAGCGCTTGTCGGGCGCATCGGGCGCCAAACCGTTTATCGAAAATGGTTGCTGTGCGAAACGTTTCTACCGCTTCGGTCTCTGTTGTTTTCTACTGCTATCTTAATGAGCTGGTCAATCGTCCTACCAATCCTCCTTGAGGTCTTGGTCGGACAGCAGCTTGGCCAGTACCTTTTTCGCACGCATGATGCGCACCTTGGTGTTGGATACCGAGAGGTTCAACTCCTCGGCGATTTCTTTGATGCTTTTCTCCTCGAAGAAGCGTAGCCGAATGATTTCCTGATAATTCTGATCGAGACTTTCTATAATGCTCAATATCTGACTTTCTTCTTCTCCCGAAATCATCAATTCTTCAGGCGACAGCGCAAATTGATTTTTGACTTTGTCTAAAGAATCGGTAGCGTCTTCCTCTTCACGGCTGCGCTTGCGCCAATGGTCGATCACCGTATTTTGGGCAATGGTCAAGACCCAGGTTTTAAACTGAAAATCAGGATCGTACAGATCCAACTTGTTTAAAACCTTGGAAAAAACGCTGACGGTGATTTCATCGGCCAAGCTTTCGTCCCGAACTTTCCGCAGCACGAATGAGAAGACATCCACCCAAAATAAATTGATAAGACGCGTCTGCGCTTTTTGGTCTTTGCCGCGAGCCAAGACCACGAGATTCAACAAATTTTCTTTGCCTCCGAGTTGCATAACAGCACAAAGATAGCAAGCCTGCGCGTAATTGACCGGACGCAAAATTGCGGTAATGGCTATCTTTGCAAAAATTTTAACAAAAATGAACGCTTTTATTGATGAGCTGAAGTGGCGCGGGCTGCTGCAGGACATGACGCCGGGGACGGATGAACAACTGCAAAACGAAATGACCACAGGTTATATCGGCTTTGATCCTACGGCAGATTCGTTGCACATCGGCAGCTTGGTTCCCATTAAAATTCTGGTTCATTTCCAACAACACGGTCACAAGCCGATGGCTTTGGTAGGCGGTGCCACGGGCATGATCGGTGATCCGTCGGGCAAATCTGCCGAGCGCAATTTGCTAGACGAGAAAACCCTCAATCATTATGTGGAATGCATCCGCCAACAACTCGCTCGTTTTCTGGTATTTGACGAAAGCAAGCCCAACAGCGCAGAACTGGTGAACAATTACGACTGGATGAAAGAGGTGAGCTTTCTCGACTTTGTACGGGATACCGGAAAGCACATTACCGTCAACTATATGATGGCGAAGGACAGTGTAAAAAAACGCTTCAGCGGAGAAGGCGGCGCCGAAGGAATGAGCTTTACCGAGTTTACTTACCAACTGATGCAGGGCTATGATTTCTTGCACCTCTACAAAGAGAAAAACGTAAAAATGCAGATGGGCGGCTCTGACCAATGGGGCAACATCACCACCGGTACAGAGTTGATCCGCAGAAAAGTGCAGGGTAACGCGTTTGCGCTGACCGTTCCGCTGATTACAAAATCCGACGGTTCAAAATTCGGGAAGAGCGAGAGCGGAGAAAACTATTGGTTGGATGCCAAAAGAACTTCGCCTTATAAATTCTACCAGTTCTGGCTGAATACAGCAGACGCTGATGCCGAGCGATACATAAAAATCTACACGTTCTTACCGAAAGAGGAAATAGAAAAACTGATTGAAGAACACCGCACCGCACCGCACGAGCGCAAATTGCAGAAGCGTTTGGCGGAAGAAGTAACGCGCTGGGTTCACAGTGACGAAGAATTGCAAAAAGCGATCAAGGCATCTGAGATTTTATTCGGCAAGTCTACTTCGGAAGACTTGGTTTCTCTGGATGAGGAAACCTTCTTACAAATCTTCGAGGGTGTGCCGCAAAAAGAGATTGCGAAAGCCGACGTAATCGGCAGCAATATTGTGGAACTGCTTTCTGAGAAGAGCGGCTTCCTGAAATCAAAAGGTGAAGCCCGACGCGAATTGGCGGGCAACGCAATATCGGTAAACAAATCAAAGGTGACGGAAGATTTTACAGCGGAGAACAAAGATCTGATCGACGGCAAATTCCTGCTGTTGCAAAAAGGAAAAAAGAATTACTTTATAGTAAAGGCAGTGTAAAAGCGCACCATTCTCTCAAACAATAAGCTGTTTCATTAGAAACAGCTTTTTTTGTTTAATTAAACGATTGCTTAAACCTTATGGATAGATGATGATTGCAAGGCAGTGCATTCTTTGTTTAACAAAATAATTAGCGCACGCTATACGTTATCATTATCTTTGCATTCCTTTTTTCAATCCAATGGCAATTATCATTTTTATCATCGTCCTGTGGTATTCGGGACTGTTTTTCCAAACCTTTTTTCTGCACCGTTACGCAGCGCACCAGACCTTCACCATGTCAAAACTTGGGGAGAAAATCTGCTTTGTGCTGACTTGGGTTACGCAGGGTTCCAACTACCTCAGCGCGTATGGTTACGGTGTGATGCACAGACTTCACCACGCCCACGCAGATACAGAGCACGACCCGCATTCGCCGAAATACGATCCCAATCCGTTTGCCATGATGTGGCGAACCAAAACTGTTTATTCCGGCATCAACGAGAAGAAAATAGCCGTTGAGGAAAAATACACGCGCAACGTTCCGCAGTGGGAAAAGTTCGACCGCTTTGCAAGTTCTTGGGCTTCGCGTATAGGTTGGGGTGTTTTGTACACCTTGTTCTTTTTCTTTTTTGCGACGGCTTGGTGGCAATGGCTGCTGTTGCCGGTGGCGTACCTGATGGCGCCCATCCACGGGATGATCATCAACTGGTTCGGGCACATCTACGGCTACACCAATTTTAAGGTCAACGATACATCGAAGAATCTCTTCCGTTTCGATTGGTTGATGCTGGGCGAGGCTTACCACAACAACCACCACCGCCATGGCGGCCGAGCAAACTTCGGCGGAGTGCGTTGGCACGAGATCGATGTTACCTACCAGATCATGCGCTTGTTACACGCCATGAAACTCATTCGGCTGAAGCCTGTTGCGGTTGTAAAAAGAGATCGCAACATCCGATAAACAAAATGCCGCAGTGAACGTTGCGGCATTTTTTTTCTTAATGAGGCAGTCGGTCTCGGAAGCGGCCGTAGACCCAAGTGCCCGCAATGGCACTGAGCAAAGTAACCAAAACAACCGTAGCGCCCGTGCCTACCTGTGCGTACATTGGCCCCGGACAGGCACCCGTCATGGCCCAGCCCAGCCCAAAAATCAGTCCGCCGTAAATCTGACCTTTGTTGAAGCTTTTCGGCGACAGTTTTATCTGTTCACCGTAAATGGTCTTGATTTTAAATTTCTTAATGGCAGCCACAGAAAGTACGCCTGTAAGCACCGCACTGCCGATGACACCGTACATATGAAAAGATTGGAATCTGAACATTTCCTGAATTCGGAACCAGCTGATTACCTCTGCCTTCACAAATACAACTCCGAACAAGATACCGACGATCAAGTATTTTATGTTGTGCCACCATTTGTGGGTTAGTTCGCTCTCATTTACGCAGACCGCATCGAGGCTGCGGATATCATTGGGATTGGAATTTGTTCTTAACATTTCGAGATATTATAGTGATAGAATTACGGGAAGAATCAGGTTGGCCATTACCAAGCCG
>RDDY01000167.1 GCA_003852805.1 Chryseobacterium sp. | reverse complement strand
ATTTTAAACCCACTTTTAACGAACAAGCAGTTACCATTCTAAACGAGTTTAAAATAAATACCGACAATAAAATTTCAAACGAATTATTGGTGGCACTCACAAAACGCATTGAAGACAATTTTACTTCAAAAGCCAACATTGAAAAAGGAGATTTAATGCAACATATCAATCAGTTTTACGACATTCAAGGCAAAGCCGAAAGAATAAAGAACACTCCTTTTTTAATGATTTACAGTGCATTTACCAAAATAATTGTGAGTTTTTATGTCATACTTATTCCACTATTTATTGGCGACATCGACTTAGGGGGCGAAGACAGTGGATTTGAGTTTTTGGCTATTCCAATAATGGTAATTATTAGTACAGCATTTTTGACAATAAACAAATTGGCAAACTTATTTGGAGAGCCATTTTCTGAAAATAAAAAAACTTCTGTAACAATAGATGAAATTTGCAAAACAATAGAAAAAAATTGCAACGAAGTAAAAGACAAACTGAAATAAAAAACTACGCCTAACACGGGTTTGGCAAAAGTGGCGGTTCAGTGCTCCGCAGCCACATTTGTGGTTAATCAAAGTTTGGTTCTCCGCATCAACATTTGTGGTGAAAATCGCCACCTTCGCCAAGCCCGAAACCGTTATACGACATTTTAAAAAAAACGCCTCAAACAAATGAAATCTAATAATAACATTTCCATAAATGAAAATTATGGAAACCAAACGATGGAATTTACTTTTTCAAATAAAAGACTATATCAGAATCTAGTTTTCGGAATTTTATGGTTAGGAATCGGCATTAGTTATTTTTTTGAGCAAGATGCCAAATGGAAATACAAACCTTATTTTATCCTCGCTGTGGGAGTTTTATATATTATTTTATTTGTATATGAGTTCAAAAGTAAATATTTTAAAATCACAAGTGATAGAATTATAATTAATTCAATTCCCAGTAAACAAATTGATTTAAGAGAATTAACAGAAGTTAAATATTTCTCCAATGATTATACTTTTAAGACAGCGGATAAAAATTTAAAAATTGTGAAATCTCAAATTAACCAAAAACAACTTCCAAAATTTGAATATTTCTTTGACAATTTGAAAAGTAGTCTCAAAAAAAACGTCGTATAACACGGGTAACCGTTGCACAACTCCACATTTTCAGTAATTTTCAAAGTAAAAGCATAAAAAACGACCTCCTTTAAAGCGATTTAAGGGAGGTTTCTATTTTTGCCGGGCAAAGAG